>JAJFJX010000427.1 GCA_021773655.1 Panacagrimonas sp. | reverse complement strand
CGTCGACGTAGACGATCTCGACGATCAGCGGCAGCGCATCCAGCGTCTGCACCAGCCGCCGGTGAAAAGCCTCAAGCACCGGGGCTTCGTCATGCAGCGGCACCACGATGCTCAGACAATCCGGACCGCCGTGACGTCCGGTGGCGATGGGCAACTTCAGGGCGAGCGCCATGCGAAGGTCCAGTGGCGGTTGAGCAGATAGCCACAGCCCAGAACCAGCGCGGTGGCGCACAGCTGAGTCGCGATCAGCGGCAGACGCGCGGCGGTCAGCGTGGCGACGGTAATGGCGTTGACGGCCAGCCCGATGCAAACGACCAGCACGAACCGCGGCAATGCCCGAGCGTGCGGCACCGCAGCGCCACGCCCGAGGGCGAACGTCCCGTTGCGATTGAGTGCGTAATTGGTGATGGCGCCGAGCAACGCGCCGGCGGTAGAGGCCGCTGCAAGCTCCGTCGGTGACGGCGCCTGCGCAAACCGGGTGCTCAAGGCCAGCAGGGCGGTGTAGTGGACTGCGGTGCCCACCGCGCCGGCACCGGCATAGAGGAGGAATCGGAACATGCCGCAATCATCGGCGGCAGACCATCAGCGGCGCGTGGTGTCGGCGTTAGATTTTCGTGAGCGCGGCAAGCGGCAACACGACGTCGAAGCGCGTGCCGGCGCCGGGCGCGCTATGCACGTGCACCGTCCAGTCCAGACGCTCGCAGATGCGTTGCACCAGATACAGCCCGATGCCTCGACCCTGGCTGCGGGCACCGCGGTAACCCCGCTCGAAAATGCGCAACTGCTCCTGCACGCCGATACCGATGCCAGTGTCCTGCACCACCATGCGATCGGATTCCAGGCGCAGTTCCACTCGCCCCTTGCCGGTGTGCTGCAACGCATTGCTCAGCAGATTGCCGACCACGCTGGCCGCAACGCCCGGCGGCACCTGCACCGTCAGCGGCTGCACGATGTGGCAGACCAGATCGATCCCTTGTTCCTGCGCGGCCTGCTGAAAGCTGTCGGAGATGTCACGCATCACCTCGTCCAGCGCACAGGGCTCGGAACGCCAGCCGCCGTCCTCGCGCGCCAGGAACAGCAGCGCCTCGATCATTGCGTGCATCTGCCGCGCAGCGCGCTCCAGCCGCGCGAGGCGCTCAAGACCCAGCGGCGACAGTGCCGTGTCGTCCTTGAGCAGGGGCACGGCGCTGAGGACCACCGCAAGGGGCGTGCGCAGCTCGTGGCTGGCATCGTCGGTGAACGCACGCTCGCGGCCGATGAACTGCGCGATGCGGTCCTGGTAGCGGTCCACTGCAGCAGCAATCAGGCCGATCTCGCGATCACCGAACTGATCACCCAGCCGCACGTTGCCGTTCTCGGGTTTGAGTTCTGCCAGATGCCGCGCCAGGCGCGACACCGGCTTCATCACCAGGTACGACAGCCAGTATCCCATCAGCACCGCAGCCAGCAGCGCCGTGCCGATGACCCCATAGGCGATATTGACCAGCCGCGCTTCCAGGTCCTCGATCTCGGTCAGATCCAGTATCAGGAACAAGGACGCATCCGGCAGATCCTGGCGGCCGGCGTAGTACACGTTCCCGTCGATCTTGATCTCGTCGTAGCGCCCGGACGGCCAGCTCAGCAGCGCTTCGGGAAAGTTCGCCGGCAGCGCTGCGCGATGGCGCCACACGAAGCCCCGAATTCCATCCGAATGCGGCACCGACACCGGCTGGCCATCGCCTGCCCGCCAGGCATCGACCAGCTCGTTGAGCTCGCGCTTGACCGCAGTGTCCATGAGCTGCCTCTCCAGCACCTCCACGAACTGGTAGACGGCGAAATAGAAGCCGCCGCAAATAAGGAATACCAGCGCAAACACCGCGACGACAAAGCGCGCGCGCAGCGACCCGTCAAAGCGCATCGTCTTCGGCCAGCCGGTACCCGATGCCATGCACGGTGTGCACCAGCTTCTGTGCATGACCACGGTCCACTGCCAGGCGCAGGGCATGAATGTGCGCGCGCAGGGCGGCATCGCTGTCGGGCGGATCGTCGCCCCAAAGAATGCGCTCCACCTCGGCCCGGACCAGTACGCGCGGACTGGCAGCCATCAGATGCTGCAGCAGCCGCAGACTGCTGGGCATCAGGTTCAGTCGGCGGTCGCCTCGGCGGACGACCAGGCTATCCAGGTTCATAACCAGATCCGCGACCTTGAGAATGCGCACCGCAACAGCACCCGAGGCACGGCGCACCAGGGCCTGGAGCCGAGCCAACAGCTCGGGCGAGGAAAACGGCTTGGTCATGTAGTCGTCCGCCCCACGCTCGAACCCGGCCAGCTTGTCGCGCTCGGTGTCGCGCGCGGTGAGCATCAGGATGGGTACCGCGCTCGCAACGTCATCGCGCAGTCTCCGGCACAGCGACAGGCCATCCAGCGCCGGCAGGCCAAGGTCGAGCACGATCGCGTCGTAGGCGTTGACCGCGGCCAGGTGCAGGCCGCTCAGCCCATCGGCTGCGTAATCCACCACATGCCCGCGCGACTCCAGGAACTCGCCGACGTTGGCGGCGAGGTCGGCATTGTCTTCCACCAGCAGCAGGTTCATCGGGGTGGCCATGCGCGAGCCTGGCCTCAGCCGCGTGAGGATTGCGTTAGCGTTTCGGCTGCCGGCCCGGGCGCTCGGCGCAGCGGGTTGCCGCCGTGCGCGATGCGGTACAGGCCAGGCAGCAGTAACAGGGTCAGCAGGGTCGAGCTGAGAATGCCGCCGATCACCACCGTCGCCAGCGGCCGCTGCACCTCGCTGCCGATGCCGGTGTTGAACGCCATCGGCACGAAGCCGAGTGCAGCGACCAGCGCGGTCATCAGCACCGGGCGCAGGCGGGTTAGTGCACCTTCGGTGATCGCCGGGTCCAGGCCGCTGCCCTGTTTCCGCAAGGTGTTGATGAAACTCACCATCACCAGTCCGTTGAGCACGGCGATGCCGGACAGGGCGATGAAGCCGACGCCCGCCGAGATCGAGAAGGGAATATCGCGCAGCCATAGTGCGAGCACGCCGCCGGTCAGTGCCAGTGGCACGCCGCTGAAGATCACCAGCGAATCGCGCAGCGTGCCCATGGCCATCCACAACAGGCCCAGGATCAGCGCCAGTGTCACCGGCACCACGATGGCCAGCCGCCTGGA
>JAJFJX010000426.1 GCA_021773655.1 Panacagrimonas sp. | reverse complement strand
CATAACCGGATTTGAACCGGTGACCTCTTCCTTACCAAGGAAGTGCTCTACCGACTGAGCTATATGGGCCATAATCAAAATTGGAGCGGGTGATGGGAATCGAACCCACGCTATCAGCTTGGAAGGCTGAAGTTCTACCATTGAACTACACCCGCTTCGCCGACCGCACACCCGCTCGACATCGGCGGATGATGAAGCCACTTTCGGCAGACCACGCTACCAGTCCGGAAGGCCGAAGTTCTACACCGAACTCCACCTGCCCGACCGCCGGCGCCACCTCGCGAACACTGGTGGAGGGGGTAGGATTCGAACCTACGTAGGCGTTAGCCAGCAGATTTACAGTCTGCCCTCGTTGGCCACTTGAGTACCCCTCCGGTGCCGCGCCCGCAAAGCGGCCGCGTATTCTCGGGATGCACCCCCAACGCGTCAAGCGTCGGGCGTCTTCCCGGCGTCGCCCTTGGTGGCCTTGCGTGCCGCAGGTTTCGTCTTTGCCGCCTTTTTCGCCGCCTTCTTGTCCGGCGCGGCGCTGGATTTCCCGGCCTTGGTCTTGGCGGCCTTGCCCTTGGCCGGCTTGGCTTTCAGCGCCGCCTCGTTGAGGAAGAACTCGCAGTCCAGCGCCGACAGGCTCGCCGGATCACGCGTCTTGGGGATGTTGGCGCGACGATCACCATCGGTGATGTAGGCGCCGAAGCGGCCCTTGATGATGCGGATGCCGGGGCCCGGGAATTCCTTGATGGTGGCCGCGACCAGCGCCGCCGCCTTCTGTTCGATCAGCTCGATCGCGCGCGGCAGTTCGATGGTGAACGGATCGTCGTCCTTCTTCAGCGACACGAAATTCTTGCCGTGGCGCACGTAGGGACCAAAGCGGCCGATGTTGGTCTCGACCTCCTCGCCACCAGGCAGCACGCCGAGCTTGCGCGGCAGCCTGAACAGCTCCAGCGCCTGCTCCAGGGTGATGGTGTCGATGCGCTGGTTGGCGCGCAGGCTGGCAAAGCGCGGCTTGTCCGGATCGTCCTTGGCGCCGATCTGGGCCAGGGGGCCGAACTTGCCCATGCGCACGATCACCGGCTTGCCGCTGGCCGGATCGGTGCCGATCGGGCGCTCTTCCCAGGTCGGTGGCTTGATGTCCTTGCCGCGCTCGATCAGGGTGCGGAATTCGCCCCAGAACTGCTCCAGCACCGGCACCCACTCGCGCTCGCCGCGCGAGATCTCGTCGAGCTCGCCCTCCAGGTTGGCGGTGAAGGCGTAATCCACATAGCGGGTGAAGTGATCGGTGAGAAACCGGTTGACGATCATGCCCACGTCGGTGGGGATGAAGGTCTTGCCTTCGAGGCGCACGTACTCGCGGGCCTGCAGCGTGGAAATGATCGAGGCATAGGTCGAGGGCCGACCGATGTCGTATTCCTCCAGTGTCTTGACCAGGCCCGCTTCGGTGTAGCGCGGCGGCGGCTCGGTGAAGTGCTGGTCGGCGATCAGGTCGAGCAGTCTGACGAGGTCGCCCTCGGCCATCGGCGGCAGGCGCTTGTCGTCTTCGTCCTCCTCGTCCTTGTCCCTGTCGCCCGGGTCCTCGGCCTTGATGTTGTACGCCGCCAGAAAGCCCGGATCGACCAGGATCGAGCCATTGGCGCGAAATGCGTGCGCCGCCGAGGCCCGCAGCTCCACCGCCACGGTGTCGAACACCGCCGGCACCATCTGGCAGGCCACCGCACGCTTCCAGATCAGCTCGTACAGGCGCGCCTGATCGGGTGGCAGCACCTTGGCCATCTGCCGCGGGAGCCGCGCCGCCGAGGTCGGCCGCACCGCCTCGTGCGCTTCCTGCGCGTTCTTGGATTTGGCCTTGTAGACGCGTGGCGCCTCCGGCAGCCCCTTGGCGCCGAACTGCTCGCCGATGACGTGGCGGATCTCGTTGACTGCCTCGTTGGCCAGGCTCACCGAGTCGGTTCGCATGTAGGTGATCAGGCCGACGGTCTCGCCACCGATGTCGACGCCCTCGTAGAGCTGCTGCGCCGCGCGCATGGTGCGGCTGGAGGTGAAGCCGAGCTTGCGGTTCGCCTCCTGCTGCAGGGTGGAGGTGGTGAACGGCGGCGACGGACAGCGACGGCGCTGCTTCTTGTCGACAGCGCTGACCCGCAGTTCGCCCTGCGCCGCCTGCAGGATGCGCTCGCGCGCCTGGTTGGCGCCGCCGGTATCGGTGAGCGTGAACTGCTCGACCTTGGCGCCGTCGTACTCCACCAGCCGTGCCGAGAAGCTCTGCGTATCCTTCTGAGCCCTGGCCTCCAGGGTCCAGTACTCGCGGGCGACGAAGGCCTTGATCTCTTCTTCGCGTTCGCAGATCAGGCGCAGGGCCGGGCTCTGCACGCGGCCGGCACTGAGCTTGGGTGCGACCTTGCGCCACAACAGCGGGGACAGGTTGAACCCGACCAGGTAATCCAGCGCGCGCCGGGCCTGCTGGGCGTTGACCAGGTCGCTGGCCACGGCACGCGGGTTGGCGATGGCTTCGGATACCGCCGACTTGGTGATCTCGTGGAACACCACGCGCCGCACCGGCTTGTCCTTGAGCACACCCTTCTCGCGCAGGTGCTCGACCAGGTGCCAGGAAATCGCTTCGCCCTCGCGATCAGGGTCGGTGGCCAGATACAGGATGTCGGAGTGCTTGAGTGCGCTGATGATGGCGCGCACGTGCTTTTCGTTCTTCTCGATCAGCTGGTACTTCATCTCGAAGCCGCGCTCGGTATCGACTGCGCCGTCCTTGGGCACCAGGTCGCGCACGTGACCATACGAAGCCAGCACTTCGTAGTCCGCGCCCAGATATTTCTTGATCGTCTTGGCCTTGGCAGGCGACTCGACGATGACCAGGTTCTTGCTCATCAGCCCACTTCTTCGCGCAGACCGGATGTCTGCGGGGGCGCAAGCTTATATGCGTCGCCTCGGCTGCTGTCCAGCGCCGCCGCTGCCGGCGGGCCGTCGGAGCGGGGTGCGTTCAGTGGACGAAATCGCCCTGGTAATAGACCAGATCCTCAAGGTGCTCGAAGGCTTCCTCGGCGTCCGGCTGGTTGACCAGAACCAGCAGGCAAACCCATTTGACGCGCTCCAGATCGATCTCGTCTTCGATGGCCATCAGCCGGTCGATCACCACTTCGCGCGCGGTGCCATCGAGGATGCCGAGCTGCTCCAGATACAGCAGAAACCCGCGGCAATCCGCGGTCAGTCGGGCCAGCTCCTGGCGCGCGAAGACGCGCAGCGAACCCGCCGGGCCGAACACCAGGGGCCTCTGACGCTGATCGGTCAGGCCGTCGAGCCAGGCAAAGGCATGGCTGACCTCGTCGGCCGGAAAGCCCGCGGCGGCCAGCTCGTCGCGCAGGCTGGCCTGATTGTCGGTGTCGGAGAACTCGCCGTGCTGGTAGTTCTCGAACAGGTACATCAGTACGTCCAGCACGGTCTCTTTCATGGCGGGTCTCGTGTCGACGTCGGTGCGCAGCATCCTGCATCCGCAAAAGACCTTAGCTTCCCCGACTGCCACTGTCCACGACCGGCAGGTTACGGTTTGCCGCGCGCGCCGGGCCCGGCCAGGCGCATCACCCGCCCTCCGGACGCGCCGCCCACGCGACCTTCCAGCTCCAGTTCCAGCAGGGCCGTGTTGAGCGCCTCGACGCTGATCCCCACGCGCTCGACCAGTTCGTCGACGGCTCGCGGCTGGTCACCCAGCGCATCGAGGACTGCCTGGTGCAGGCCGGAAACGGGAGGGTCGGACGGGGACGGCGACGGCGCCCCGGGGGTGCGCAGCCAGGCGCCGACCTGATCGCCGATCTCCTCGAGGATGTCGTCGACCTGTTCGACCAGCTTGGCGCCCTGCCGGATCAGCCGATGGCAGCCGCGCGCCATCACGTTGTGGATCGACCCCGGCACCGCGAACACCTCGCGGCCCTGCTCGCCGGCCAACCGGGCCGTGATCAGCGAACCCGACTCGCGCGCCGCCTCGACCACCAGCACGCCCAGCGACAGGCCGGACAGGATGCGATTGCGTCGCGGAAAGTGTTCCGGCCGCGGCGGGGTGCCCGGCGCGAACTCGGACACCAGCAGGCCGTGCTGCCCGATGTCCCGCGCCAGTGCCCGGTGTGCCGCCGGATAGACCCGGTCCAGACCGGTGGCGCAGACCGCCAGGGTCAGGCCCTGAACGTCCAGCGCTCCGCGATGGGCGGCGCCGTCCACGCCCAGGGCCAGGCCGCTGGTCACCACCAACCCGCGGCGACACAGCTCGGCGGCAAACCCGCGCGCGATCTCCAGGCCCTGCGGCGTGGCGTTGCGCGAGCCCACCACGGCCAGCTGTGGCAGACAGAGCAGGTCCGGATCGCCCCGCCAGAACAAGGCTGGCGGGGCCTGCGCAATCTGCCTCAGGCGCGCCGGGTAGCGTGGGTCGAGCACGCTGAGCAGGCCGCATTGCGGCTGCCGGCACCAGGCCAGGTCCTGCTCGATACGCGCGTCATCGACGGCGCATTGCGCGTTCCAGGTTTCTCGCGGCACGCCGCAGGCCTGCCATCCGGAGGCGCCGGCATCGATCACCGCCTGCGCGCTGCCCCAGCGCTCGATCATCGCCAGCAGCGGCTTGCCGCCGAGCCGCGGCGTGCGGACCAGGCGCAGCCAGGCGCGCAGTTCCTCCGGCGACCTGTCTTCGGGAGACAGGGACTGGGTCTGGGTCTGGCCGGCGCCAGGCAACGGCCGACCCGCTCAGCGCCGGCCGAGGACCGGCTTTTCCACCTTGTCCAGCACGTGCACCGGCTCGGTCACGGACATCACCAGCCCGTAGCTGACCCGCGGCGTGACCTTGAACACGATCAGCTGGCCGGCGTAGGACTCCGGCAGCACCACGCTGCGCAGGCTGTAGGGATCCCGTGCGCGGCGCCCGGCCTGCAGGATGTCCAGCACGTGTCCCGGCTCGAGGCCGTGATCGGTGCCGCGGTTCATCGCCACGATGTAGTACTGACCGATCTGCGCCACGCCGTCGGTGACCGCGATGATGCGTCCGTTGATCTCCGCGTCCGGCGCGCGCGGGTAGAAGTTTTCGCTGAACGCCTCGGCTTCGGCGGTGAGCAGACGGTCACCGATCAGTGCCTCGCGGAAGGTACGCGACAGTACCGCCGTGCTCGGTGCGCCGAAGTCGCGCACCTCGGCCTCGCCCACCGGGATCGCCTCGTAGCCGAGCAGATCGCCGTTGTCGGGGTCGCGGTAGATCTGCCCGCGCCGCACCACCGCGTAGTTGAACGAGGTGGAAGGTTCCAGATCCTCGATGAACACCCGCACGCCGGAACCGCCGATCAGGTGCTCGTCGGCAAACGCCAGCAGGTAGGGTGAGGCGGCCAGTTCGTCGCTGGTCACCAGCCGCGGACCACGCAGGAAGTCGCGGATCGCCTCCAGGGGAATGGTCGGGATGGCGCTGTGCAGCGGCAGTTCGCGCACCTGCGGCGACAACCGTTCGACGCCATAGCCGGCCGCCTCGCCCTGCCGCGCCAGGCGCGGCTGACCGTCGACGTAGATCAATTCGAGCACGTCGCCCGGAAAGATCTGGTGCGGGTTGGCGATCTGGTTGTTGACATACCAGACCTCCGGCCACTGCCAGGGGTCGAGCAGGAAGCGATTGGCGATGCCCCACAGGGTATCGCCCGGTTGGACCGTATAGCTCAACGGCGCCTGCGGGCGCAGGGCCGGTGTGGCCGCGGGGCGCGCCGCGACCGGTGCCGGGTCTGCCAACGCAGGCTTGGCGGCAGCGGCTTGCGGTTCGGCATCGGCGCCGGAGGGTTCGGTGCGGCTGACTTCGCCGCTGGGCGCAAAGCTGGCACAGCCACCGGACAGCAGGCCCGTCAGCGCGGCGATCAGCGCCCAGGAACCCGACCGGCTGCGGTGAACCATCCCCGGACCGGAACGACTATACTTTTGCATGGTGGCAGTTTCCCCCGGACTTCCGGTCCGATTCTGTCACAAAGTCGAATTGCGACACAGGCTTATTCCACACTCTAGCAGTCGATTCGCAGCACTTGCCATGGCTTTGCTACCCATCCTTCAGCATCCCGACCCGCGGTTGCGCCAGAAGGCGCCAGCGGTCACGGTGTTCGACGCCGGCCTGCAGCGGCTGATCGACGACATGTTCCAAACCATGTACGACGCGCCCGGCGTGGGCCTGGCGGCGACCCAGGTCGGCGTGATGCTGCGCCTGGCCGTCATGGACTGCGCCGCCAAGGACTGTCCGCCGGAGCCGATGGTCATCATCAATCCGCAGGTGTTGTCCAGCAGCGACCGTCAGGACATGGAAGAAGGCTGCCTGTCCGTGCCCGATACCAGCGAGAAGGTCCCGCGCTTCAACCGCCTGCATCTGCGTGCACTGGACCGTCAGGGGACGCCGTTCGAGGTGCAGGCCGAAGGCCTGCTGGCGCAGGCCATCCAGCACGAGATCGATCACCTCGACGGCAAGCTCTATATCGACTACCTGTCCAGCCTCAAGCGCGAGCGCATCAACAAGAAGCTGCGCAAGCAGCGCCAGCCCGCCTGAGAGGCGCGGCCTTGCGCCTGGTCTTTGCCGGCACACCGGCCTTCTCGGTGCCGGCGCTCGACGCGTTGATCGAGGCCGGTCATCAGGTCGTCGCGGTCTACACCCAGCCGGACCGTCCGGCCGGCCGCGGCCGCCGGGTGCAGCCCTCGCCGGTGGCCCAGCGCGCCGCGCAACTCGGCCTGCCCACGTCCAGACCCGACCGGCTGCGCGGCAACGACGCGGCACTGGCCGAACTGGCACGCCTGCAACCGGACTGCATGGTGGTGGTGGCCTACGGCCTGATCCTCCCGCAGGCCGTGCTCGACATTCCACGGCTGGGCTGCCTCAACATTCACGCCTCGCTGCTGCCACGCTGGCGCGGCGCCGCACCGATCCAGCGCGCGATCCTGGCCGGCGACACCCACACCGGGGTCACCATCATGCGCATGGAGGCCGGCCTGGACACCGGCCCCATGCTGCTCGGCGACCGTATCGCGATCACCCCGCAGACCACCGCCGGCGAATTGCAGGCGCAGCTGGCGACGCTGGGGGCGAAACTGATCGTGACCGCGCTGCGGGGGGCGCAGGCCGGAACGCTCGTCGAGCAGGTGCAACCCGCCGACGGCGTCACCTACGCCGCCAAGCTCGACAAGGCCGAGGCCCGCCTGGACTGGAACCTGGACGCAATCACGCTGCGGCGGTGCATCCACGGCTACAACCCGGCGCCCGGCGCCTGGTGCGAACTGCACGGCGAGCGCCTCAAGGTCCTGCGTGCCGAGGCGCCGGCGCCCGCCGCGCAGAACGGCGACGTGGCGCCGGGTCAAATCGTCGCTGCCGACGCGGGCGCCTGGACGGTGCAGTGCGGTCAGAGCCTGTTGCGGATCACCGAACTGCAGCGGCCCGGCGGGCGGCCGGGCGCACCGCCGATAATCCTCGGCGGCAGTTCAGTGGTCGGCCGGGTGCTGGCCTGAGGCGGCAACGCCCGGCGCGCCCATGTCATCCTGTTCTGCCTGGCCCGCCTGTTCCGCGGGCGCAGAGACAGACGCCACGGCCTCGCGCGAGGCCTTGACGCTGACACTCGACAGGACCGCCATGGTGATGGCGACCAGGGCGGCGAAGCGCAGGATGAATCGGGTAATGATGGTCATGGCTCGGAACTCATGGCTCGGAAATGCTAGCGGCGGGATGCCTGCGCGGCGGCGACGACGGCCCAGCGTCGCCGTTGCGCCGACCAAAGGCGCCCGCGTGGGCGCGCCGGTTCCGTACCGGGGGTTTCCGCGGCGGGCTCACCCGACATGAATCCACCACCGTCGCCCCCTACCGACGACTCCGGACTGCCACCGCCGCCGGAGCGTCCCGACTGCTGCGGCAGCGGCTGCGCGATCTGCGTGCTGGAGATCTATCAGGACCAACTGGAACGCTGGCAGGCCGAGGTCGAGCGTCTGCAGGCCGAGCGGTCTGGACGCGGTGGCGCCGATCCCGGTGGGGACGCCGATCCCGGTGGGGACGCCGATCCGCGCCCGCCCTGAGCGGGCGCGGATTCGCACCGCTCGGGCCGGTCCTTTCCATGCCAGCCCCGGGTCTGCCTCGCGCCCGCGCCCAGGGGCACATCGTCGCCACTACGACGCCACACGGGGGTCGGCAGCAGCAGTCCGTCCGGATGCATCGCAACTGAGGTCACAGGCAATGCCCAGACTGCCGGCGGTTTTCCGGCGCGCACGGTGCGCAGCCGGGACGCAAGATTTGAACAATCCGGTGCAAAAACGGCGCTCCTGGCAGGATCCGGCCGCCGCCGCAATCCGCGTTCGGCCGGGGCCGCGGCCGGACTGCGGATTTGCTCGCAGAGTCGGCGGTAACTATCGGTCGCTTATGGCTTTCCAGGTTTTCAGTATGGTAGCGTCCAGAAAACCGCCCGGCCTCGGATGCGCGGTTCCCCCCACCGAATCAATAGACACTGAATCAAGGGAGTTGAGATGGCTCTGAAGACGATTTTTGTTGCCGCAGACGGCACACACAAAGCATTGAACCTGAAGGCCAATGAAATGCTCGCCCTGGATCCGGACGGCAAGCTGATCGTGCCCTGGGGGCTCAAGCGCAAGGAGCTCGACGCATCCTCCGAGACCGCGCAGGAAGGCGGCCCAGATGGCGAACAGGTGGTTTTCGTCGACGAAAACGGTGCGTCCTACACCGTGTTCGTGCCGGCAGGGGCCGAAGTGCTGGTGGCACAGGCCGGCGATGCCGGCGATTACCGTGAATTTCCGACCAACCCCGCAGGGGCCGGCAGCGCGGCGGGCAGTGCCGGTGGCAGCCCTCAGACCGTACCGACCCTGCCGGTCAACCCCAACTCGCCGCCCGGACCGGCGCCGGGCGGTGGCATCACCGCCGGTGGCGCCACCATGGCCGTGGTCGGCGGCATCGCCGGCATCGGCCTGATTGCCGCGGTCTCCGACGACAGCAGCAGCAGTCGCTCCGGCGGCGGCGAGCCGGATCCGAACAACGCCGCACCGAGAATCACCAGCAATGGCGGCAATGCCAGCGCCGCGGTCAGCGTGGCCGAGAACAACACCGCGGTCACCACCATCATCGCCACCGATCCCGACGGCGACACCCTGAGCTACAGCATCCTCGGCGGCGACGACGCCACCCGTTTCACCATCGGCAGCGGCAGCGGCATGCTCAGCTTCATCGGCGCGCCGGACTTCGAGACGCCCGACGACGCCGACGGCAACAATATCTACCAGGTCGTGGTGCAGGTCAGCGACGGCAACGGCGGCGTCGACACCCAGACGCTGAATGTCAGCGTGCTGGATCTCGACGACGAGCCCGATCCGGACCCCAACAACGCGCCGGTGATCATCAGCAACGGCGGCAATCCGATCAGCGTCACCGTGGGCGAGAACACTCCGTTTTCCACCACCATCATGGCGCAGGACCCGGACGGCGACACCGTGGTGCTCACGCTCACCGGGCCGGACGCCGCACTGTTCAGCCTCGACCCCGGCACCGGCCTGCTGAGCCTGCCGGGCCAGGACTTCGACACGCCGGCCGACGCCGGCGCCGACAACAGTTACAACGTCACCGTGGTCGCCTCCGACGGCGACCTGAGCGACACCCAGACCATCACAGTCACCGTGGCCGGTGCCGACGAGGCCAACACCGCGATCGCCGGCGTGCTTGCCGGATCGGTCACCGAAGTCACCTCCGAAGACCCCGGCAATCCCACCGCCCAGGGACAGATGACGGCGATCGATCCGGACGGCCCGGACAATCTGTTCGTCGTCACCAACGGCATGGCGCAATTCGGCACCTTCAGCGTCAGCGCCGCCGGCCTGTGGACCTACAACCTGGACAGCTCCAACCCGACGGTCTCGGTGCTCAATACCGGGCAGAGCTTGGCCGACAGCTTCACCGTGACCGCCGCCGACGGCACCGTGGCCACCGTCAGCATCGTGGTCAACGGCCAGAACGGCGTGATCGACCCCACGCCCAACACCACCATCGGCGGCGACCTGATGGGCGCGGTAATCGAAGCCGGCAGCGACAACAACAACGGCACCCCCACCGACAGCGGCCAGCTCA
>JAJFJX010000425.1 GCA_021773655.1 Panacagrimonas sp. | reverse complement strand
CAGGATCGGCTCGCACGGCGCACGCCTGAACTAAGGAGACGAATTACTCGACCAGCACCCGGTGCAGTCCTATGGCTGCCCTGCGGTCCGCGCGCCGCAACACACACTCCACCATGATGCTGCTGCCCAGATCGCGCACCTCACTGCAGGCGGCCTACAGAGCGCCGTCGCGGCCGAATCGATCAGCCCCGTCGGCCTATCAGTTTGTCGGAGCAGCAGCACACCCGCATCGGAGGTGATCTCGCCACCCGAGAAATAGGCCTCAATCCGACGCCGCTGGCCCCGCCCAAAAGTCAGTACCCCTTGGTAGCGTTCCGTCACGGTGGATTCGCTCCTCAGATTTGATCTCGACACTCAGATCTCAAGTGGAATAGCGATCCCGCTGTGCTTTTTCTGCGCTTGCTTGTGACGCATACAAGCCAGGCCTCGACAATGGCGCGAAGTAGATGTGCAGCGCCCCCCCGGGGGGGCACCGCCTGCCACCGCCTGCGCCCCGCGGGCCCTTAATCGGCCCGGTTTCGGTGCAACAACCCATGCTTGCGCAACTGCCCACGCAACTGATCGTAGGACAGGCCCAGGCGCTGCGCGGCATCGCGCTGCCGGTAGCGCGAGGCTTCCAATGCAGCGACCAGGAGCTTGCGTTCATAGACCGCAACCGCCTCGGTAAAGGAATGGGATTCCGGCTCCGGGGCCGTTTCCATCGCGGACCTTGAATCGGCGGCCTGTGGGAGGTCCCTGCCGGCCTGCGCCGCCGGCGTGGGCTCCGGACGTGGACGATAAGGCGAGGCGAATGGATCAAGATCGATCTCGGTCACCGGCGCTTCGGGGTTTTCCAGCCGGTACACCGCTCGCTCGACCACGTTGCGCAATTCGCGCACGTTGCCGGGCCAGTGGTGGGCCAGCAGCTCCTGACGCGCGCCGGCGGAGAAGCCGGCGAACAGTTCGCGGCCGAGCTCCTTGGCCATGTCCTCGGCAAAGGCCTCGGCCAGCAGCAGGATGTCGTCGCGGCGATGGCGCAGCGGCGGCACGGTGATGACGTCAAAGCTCAGCCGGTCGAGCAGGTCGGCGCGGAACGCGCCCCGGCGCGCCAGGTCGGGCAGGTCGACGTTGGCGGCGCCGATCAGACGCACGTCCGCCTTGAGCGTCTCGCTGGAGCCCAGGCGCTCGAACTCGCCGTACTCCACCACGCGCAGCAGTTTTTCCTGCAGACGCGGGCTCATCGAGGACAGTTCGTCGACAAACAGGCTGCCGCCGTGCGCGGCCTCGAAGCGGCCCGGACGGTTGCGGGTGGCGCCGGTGTAGGCACCCGCAACGTGGCCGAACAGTTCGGAGTCGATCAGCTCCTCGCTCAGCGCCGCGCAATTGAACTTGATCAGCGGCGCCTGCCAGCGCCTGGACAGGTAGTGCAGGCGCGCCGCGATCAGTTCCTTGCCGCTGCCACGTTCTCCGATCACCAGCACCGGCTGGCGCAGCGGCGCGACACGCGAGACCCGTTCGAGCGCAGCGACGAAAGCGTCGGACTGGCCGAGGATGGACCCCGGCGCCTGGGTGTTCATGATCCTGCCCCCATGACGATATTCTGGTTCAGATCACCATTATGATGTCTTTTTCGCCACACCTGTTTTTGGGTTTACAATTTTTTATCATGTTTTTCTGAGCGTTATGGACCACCGCAGCCTGGCACGCCCTTCGCTACAACCCACCCGACCTTCGGGCCTTGCGCCCCTCACCTCACAGCGGAGCAGCGGTCATGGGCATCTTTTCGCGACTGTCGGACGTCATCAATTCCAACCTCCACGCCATGCTGGACAAGGCCGAGGACCCTGAAAAGATGGTGCGACTGATCATCCAGGAGATGGAGGACACCCTGGTCGAAGTGCGTTCCAGCAGCGTGCGCAGTCTGGCGCGCAAGAAGGAGGTGGAGCGCGCGCTGGTCAGCCTGCGAAGCGAGGTGGCGGACTGGCAGGCCAAGGCCGAGCTGGCGCTGAGCAAGAATCGCGAGGATCTGGCCCGCGGCGCATTGGCGGCACGCAACCGTGCGCAGGAACAGCTCACCAGCCTGGAGCGGGAACTGCAGCACCTCGTCGAGGAAATCGCGCGGCTGGACACCGACACCGGTCGGCTGCGAGCCAAGCTGGAAGATGCGCGCACGCGGCAGAAGGCCATCGTGCTGCGCCAGCAGTCGCTGGGTTCGCGCCTGCGCGTGCAAGGACAGATGGACGATCGACGCATGCAGGATGCGATGCTGCGCATGGAGAAGTACGAAGGCCGCATCGATCGCATGGAAGCAGAGCTGGAAAGCCACGATCTGGGCCGGCGCAACCTGCAGGACGAGATTGATCGCCTGCAGACCGAAGACCGCCTGGAGGCCGAACTGCAGGAGCTGCGCGCGCGGCTGGGCAAGGCGGCGGCGGCGGCCGGACCCGCGAACACCCGGTCGGAGAACACTTGATTGATCGGTTGCACCACACCTGATGACGTCTAGTGATGACGTCTAGTGATGACGTCTAGTTAAGGGAGCCCCACCTTGGTCGAAAGCATCGTCGCCATCGTCTGCCTGCTGGTCGTGCTGCCCGGCATGGTGTTGTGGTTCCTGGACCGCCGCCGTCGCTCAGACGACAGCCCCGGCCCTGCTGCACCACCACCGGCCGAGCTGGCGCAGCGCGCCGAACGCATGGAACAGCGCATCACCGCGCTGGAAAAGCTGCTGGACGCCGAGGCCCCCGGCTGGAGAACGCGCGATGTGGAATGAACGCACGGGCCTGAACATGCGCCGATTCCCGCGCGCCGGCTTGATCGGCGGCGTCTGCGCCGGCATCGCCGCCTGGTTCGACTGGAATGCCAGGGTCATCCGCGTGCTGGCGGTGCTGGGCCTGATCTTCGGCGGCCTGTTCCCGGTCGCCATCGTCTACCTGGTGCTGTGGTACCTGATGGAGGCGGACAACGGCTACCCCGGCAGCATGGCGCAGGTCCGCGCCGCGGCCGCCGGTGGCGGCGACCGCTCGACGGCCACCGACCTCGCCGAACGTTACGCGCGCATCGAACAGCGGCTGCGGCGCATGGAAACCTGCGTCGCCACCCGCGAGTTCGAACTGCGGCGGGAGATCGGCAAGCTGGTGTAACGGCCGCGTGGGGTTCCCGGCCCGACCTCAGGGCAGCAGCCCGAGCGCACGGTAGGTGACCGGCCCGGCGATGCCATCCGGCTCCAGCCCCTGCTCGGACTGCCAGGCCTTGAGCACCTCCTGCGTGCGCACGCCGAAATAGCCATCCACCTGCAGGCCCAGGCCCACCTGCAGCTTGCGCACCCAGGCCCCTCGCGAGCCGCGGCGGCTGACACGGAATTTGACCTCCGGCACCAGCTCCGCCATGGCCGATTCGGCTCCGCTCATGGCCATGGCCGCGCCGCGAACGCCAGCCACCCGGTGCGCCCAGCCGCGCCCGAAATCGACCCAGGTGCCCAGCCCCTGGAGAAATTTCAGACGTCGCGCACACAGGTCGTCGATCAACCGGACCGGTGCATGTGCGGGTACGCGCTCCAGCGTCCTTGGCCCGATTCCGCCGTCCTGATGCGCGCCGACGGCCGCCTGCAACCAGCGTGCGCTGCGCCCCGGACCGGAATTCACCGCCGCATCGAAAACCGCGTAATCGACGCCGTCCGGCAATGCGTCGCAGCGGCAGGTGTCCCAGTAGCCCTGCCGGTAGATGTGCGCGAGTTCGTCGTCGCGAATCTGGCGCAACTGTGCCGGCGTGCGATCCGCACCGTAGTACCTACGGTAGGTGTACAGCGTGACGCCACGCATCGTGGCCCCGCCCGGATCACGCGGATGATCGGACCAGCCACCTTCGTGCTGAAGGACCAGCGCAAGGGACTTTCGGAAGTTCTTGCGCATGGCGGCGTGTTCCGTCTCCGAGATGAGAATCCGATGTTACAGCCGAAGCCGAACCGGACTGCATCCGGCGGCGGCCCCGGAATCGGCCTGACCCCATCGCATCGGCGTGCGCAGCCCCCCGGTTCTGCTGCAAGCAACAGCCCAAGACAATGGTCCGGACGACGGACGGCGAACCAGGATTTCCACGTTCGCGACAATCCGGGGGCCGGGGGCCGGGCGCTCTGCCTTCAGACGGGCCTGTAGGCCCAGGCGATGCGCCGAGACTCGCTGACATGCCTTGTTGGCCACCGCGTGACGGAGCGGCGTGGTGATCGGCAGTTCGCTAGCGGATCAGCCAGGACGGATCGTCCAGGCGCTCGAACAGCGGCGTGTCGGACTTGGGCAGGTTGGACTCCAGCCAGCGCAGCATGTCCGCCCACACGCGTTGCGACTGCGAGGCGCTGGGCATGATGCCGGCGTGCGGCAGTTCCAGCGTGATGGTCGGCAGCTTGAGCGCCATTCCGGCGTAGTTGCCCAGTGAGCCGGGGTAGATGCCCAGCGGCTGCAGGCGCAGGTAGCCGAAGCGCTGCGGCGGCTCCAGGGGACCGTCGTAGTCGAGGATGCCGAACGGCGCGTGCACGGAGATGATGGCGTCGGGATCGAAGGCCTCGATCTGCTGCACCAGGAAGCGCGCCTCGGGTTCCGACAGCGCGCGCGGACCGGGATAGCGTCGCGCATCGGAGCGCGTCACCCGTTTCCAGTAGTTGAGGGCGTCGGCGTCCCAGTCCGGCGTGGCGAAATTGCGATTCAGGTCCACGCCCCGCGCGTTGACCCGGCTGGCACGGGCCTGCAGCAGGCCGTCGGGATTCAGCGACGGGATCACCCGCCAGTGGAACGGCTGCAGGCGCTCGGCCTGGAGCTTGCGCATCCACTGGAACACGATGCTCACCGAACTCAGTTCGTCGCCGTGGATGCCGCCGATCAGCATCACGCGAAACGGCGTCTGCCGGCTGGAGCCGGGAGGGTAGTCCCGGTACAGCAGCGGCATGCCGCGATGGCTGCCGATGTCGCCGCTGCGCAGGTCCGCCTCCATGCACATCTGCGTGCCGACGCTGGCCAGCCGCGCGCCGATGCGCTCGCAGGCCTGCTCCACCGAGGCCAGCGGGAACTGGGCCTGAACCGGCGAGTGTGCGATCAGCGCGGCGACGGATACGAAAAGCCCGGCAATCCGCCGGGCCGTCGACCATGCATTCATGGGGCCACGTCAGCGTTGACGCTCTTTGCGGACCTTGTCGACCAGAAAGTCGACCACCTCGATCACCTTGGAAAACTCGCCGGCCAGCGTGGAGTTGGTCTGGTAGGCGCCGCCGACCACCACGGTCGGCACGCTGGAGATCAGGTAGTCCCGGGCCAACTGCTCGGCCTTGCCGACCCGGCTGTTGACGGCAAACCCGGAGAAGGTGCTGTCGAATACCTCGGGCAGCACGCCGCTCTGCTGGCTGAAGAAATCGCGCAGTGCGTCCTGCGTGGACAGGTTGCGGCGCTGACCGTGGATGGCCTGGAACAGCGGCGTGTGGATCTTGTCGGTGACGTTGAGCACTTCGGCGGTGTAGAACGCTTGCTGGTGGACCTTGCCCTGAGGCCGGCCGAGGCTGGCGGGAACTGCCACGAAGTCGACGTCGGCGGGTTTCTTCGCCACCCAGGCCTTGATGAACGATTCGAAGTTGTAGCAGTGCTCGCAGCCGTACCAGAAGAATTCCTCGACCGTGATGCGCTTGGGGTCGGCCGGCGTCGCCGCAGTCTTGACGCGCTTGTAATGCTTGCCCTCTTCAAACTGCTGCGCCGGCTCGTTGGCCGAGCAGGCGAAGGTGAGCAGGGCCAGCGAGGCGACAAGCGCCTTCATCAAACGGGTCATCGACGGTTCCTTTCGAGCGTCCTGCGGACGGGGTGCACCAGCGGTTACTGGAGGCCGCTGATGTAGGTGGCCAGCGCGGCGATTTCCTCATCGGTCAGTTCGGCGGCCACCTGCGACATCATCAGACCCTTGGCGCCGGCCTTGCGTTCACCGGCGCGGTAGGCCTTGAGCTGGGCCTGCGCGTACTCCGCATGCTGACCGCCAAGTCGCGGATAGGCCGCGGCCGGGTTGCCGGCGCCGGTCGGGCCATGGCAGCCCGAGCAGGCCGGCACGCCGCGATCAGCGATGCCGGCACGGTAGATCGGCTCGGCGATGGCCACGGCGTCCTCGCTGGCCACCCCGGGCGATGCCGGCTGGGCTGCGAAGTACACCGCAAGGTCCTGCATGTCCTGATCCGAAAGGGGCGCCGCCATTGGCGCCATCACGGCATTGGTGCGGTGCCCCTCCTTGAACTGCTGGAGTTGCTCGTAGACATACACCGCACCCTGCCCGGCGAGCTTGGGCCAGGCCGGCGTGGCGCTGTTGCCCTTGGGTCCGTGACAGGCGGCGCAGGACGCCGCCTTGGCCTCACCGGCCTTGATGTCGCCCTGCAGGAAGGGCTGGGCGGCGCCGGCCTCGGCGGCGATGACGGGCGCGGACATTCCAAATGCGCAGGCGACCAGCAGGCCACGAACGACGTTCGACATGGATCAGGCACTCCGGAGGTGAATCGCGGGCTGGCGCAGGACCCACGGCGGCAGGCCGGTGGCGTTTGCAGCACGCAAGCGTTTAAGGTGGCGCGGATTTTACACGCCCCAACCCGCAATGCTGAATCCCTTTGCGCAGGCCCGGTTCCTCATGTCCTGCGCCGAGCTGTCGCAATGTCCCCGAGACGGCCATCCGGAGCTGGCGTTTTCTGGCCGATCCAATTCCGGCAAATCCAGCGCACTCAACGCCTTGTGCGGCCACAAGGGGCTGGCGCGGGTGAGCAAGACGCCGGGCCGTACACAGTTGATCAACCTGTTCGACCTGCCCCAGGGCGGCCGCCTGGTGGACCTGCCCGGCTACGGCTATGCCAAGGCACCCGGACGGGTCCGCCAGGACTGGGCCCGCATGGTCGGCACTTACGTCGAGCAGCGCACCAGCCTGCAGGGCATCGTGCTGATCATGGACTGCCGGCACCCGCTGACCGACCACGACCGCCAGATGCTGGCCTGGGTACGGGCCGGCCAACGCCCGTGCCACGTGCTGCTGAGCAAGTCCGACAAGCTCGGCTTCGGCGCCGGCAAGAACACCTGGCTCCAGGTGCGCCGAGACCTGCAGGCGATGGGCGTCGATGCCGGTGTGCAGTTGTTCTCCGCAATGTCCGGTCAGGGCCTGGACGAGGCCCGACTGGGGCTGGCCGGCCTGCTGGGCATCGACATGGCAGCGACCGACTCCGGGGTCGAAACCGACTCAGAGACTGACGGTCGCTGAATCCGCGCGACGGTCACCGGGAATCGTCCTGCAGTGATCTTCAGACCTCCGGATCACCTCTGGCCGGGGTCAGGGTCGGCTCAGAGCCCGAGCACCTCGCCCAGCCACTGGCCGATGCGATGAATCTGCTCGCGGCTGACCTCGTGCGCCATGGGATAGGCATGCCATTCGACGTCGTGACCGAGATCGATCAGCCGGTCGCGGCTCCACTGCCCCAGCTCCAGCGGCAGGATGGCGTCGAACTCGCCGTGACACATCAGAATGGGCACATCCTCGTTGGCGGTGTTGGCCTCCTCGGCCAGCGCATCGGCCAGCGGCAGGTAGGTCGACAGCGCCATCAGGCCGGCCAGGCGCTCGGGATGGCGCAGCACGCTGTGCAGCGCTATGGCGCCGCCCTGCGAGAACCCTGCGATGACGATGCGCGCTGCGGGCACCCCGCCCTGGCGTTCGGTCGCGATCAGCTCGCGCACGCGCACCTCGGAGGCGCGGATGCCTTCGGCGTCGGCCAGGCCCTTGCGATCCAGCGACTTGATGTCGAACCAGGCGCGCATCGGCACGCCGCCGTTGAGCGTCACCGGACGCACCGGTGCATGCGGGAAGATGAAGCGGACACCGGCGTCGGCGGCCAGCCCCAGCTCGCCGACGATGGGCACGAAGTCGTGGCCATCGGCGCCCAGGCCGTGCAGCCAGATCACGCTGGCGCGGACCTCGCCGGGGGGCTGGACGATGACGGCGTGTTCGGTTTCGACGAGTTTCATGGGGATCAGGAACAGGGCAGGTCGATAGAATGGGCGGCCACGTTAATGGATTACCGCCGCGGGCGGGTACGGCGTGGCCCCGACTGAATGTCCGTGATGCTCCCCGACATGCGCTGGATTGCTGATGGTTCCCGACTCGCCTGGCTGCCCGCCGCTGTGTGCGTGCTGGGCCTGACCGGCTGTGGCCAGGCCGGGGATCTCTACCTGCCCCGCCCCGAGCCGACGCCACCGGCCGAGCAGTCGCCGGCGACGGTGCCGCCGATCACCGACCAGCCGGAGCCCGCCGGATCTGGCGGATCGGGCGGACCGGGCGAGCCGAACGTCCGACAGGACACCGAAGAGGGCCCGCAAGAAGATTCTGACACGCAGGACACTGCCGAACCGCCCGGAGCCAATGGGCCATGAGCGATCACTTTGTGCGCCGTGATGGCGCGCTGCATGCAGAAGACGTGGCCGTGGCGGATATCGCGCAGCGCTTCGGCACGCCCTGCTATGTCTATTCGCGCGCCACCCTGGAACGGCATTACCGCGCTTTCGACCAAGCGCTGGCTGGGGTGCCGCATCAGGTCTGTTATGCGGTCAAGGCCAATTCCAACCTCGCCGTGCTGCAGGTGCTGGCCAAGCTGGGCAGCGGCTTTGACATCGTCTCTGCGGGCGAACTGCGGCGTGTGCTGATGGCCGGCGGTGATGCTGCCAGAGTGGTGTTCTCGGGCGTCGGCAAGACCGCCGAGGAACTGCGCTTTGCGCTCGAACAGGGCGTCGGCATCTTCAACGTCGAATCCGAATCCGAACTGCGGCGGCTCGATGCCATCGCCCGGCAACTCCACACACGGGCCGCCATCGCCCTGCGCGTCAATCCGGACGTGGATGCCAAGACCCACCCGTATATTTCCACCGGCCTCAAGCAGAACAAGTTCGGCGTCGATCTGGTCACCGCCGAGCGTTTGTATCTGGAAGCCACGCACCTGCCCGGCATTCAGATCAGCGGCATTGCCAGTCACATCGGCTCGCAACTGCTCGATGTCTCGCCCTATCTCGATGCGCTGGATCGCGTGCTTGCGCTGGTGGACCGGCTCGCCGCCAAGGGCATCGAGTTTGAACACATCGACGTCGGCGGCGGGCTGGGCGTGCGTTATCGGGATGAACAACCCACCGAACCCGAGGACTGGGCGCGCGCCTTTCTGCCCAAGCTGGCCGGGCGCAATCTCAAGGTCATGACCGAGCCCGGTCGCGCCATCGCGGGCAACGCCGGCATCCTGGTGATGCGCGTGGAGCTGATCAAGCACGGCGAGACCAGGCACTTCGCGGTGGTGGACGCGGCGATGAACGACCTGCTGCGTCCTTCGCTGTACCAGGCCTGGATGGACATCGTGCCGGTGCAGGACAACACGGCAGCCAAGCCGGCCACCTACGACGTGGTCGGGCCGGTGTGCGAAACCGGCGACTGGCTGGGCAAGGACCGTGAACTCGCGATCACCGAAGGTGATCTGCTAGCTGTGCGCACTGCCGGCGCGTATGGCTTCGTCATGGCCAGCAACTACAACAGCCGCGGTCGTGCAGCCGAGGTGATGGTGGACGGTGATCACGCACATCTGGTGCGGGCGCGCGAAACCTTCGAGGACCTGGTGCGCGGCGAGCGTGTGCTGCCATGAGTCAGACACCCCATCCGCTGATCCTGATCGACGGCAGCAACTGGCTGTTCCGCGCCTATCACGCGCTGCCGCCACTGACCGCTCCGGACGGCACGCCCACCGGCGCGGTGCACGGCATGGGCAACATGCTGCGGCGGCTGATCAAGGATTACGCACCGCAGCAGCTCGCGGTGGTGTTCGACCCGCCGGGCAAGACCTTTCGCGAAGACATCTACCCCGAATACAAGGCCAACCGCGGCGCCACGCCGGAGGACCTGGTGATCCAGTTCCCGCTGGTGCTGGAGCTGTGCGAGGCGATGGGCCTGCGGGTGCTGCAGATTTCCGGCGTGGAGGCCGACGACGTCATCGGCACCCTGGCCACGCGCGCCGCGGCACGCGGTGAGCCGGTGCTGATCGTCTCCGGCGACAAGGACCTGGCGCAGTTGGTCACCGAACAGGTTCATATCCTGGACACCATGAAAAACCGCCGCATGGATCCGGCCGGCGTGGTGGAGAAATTCGGCGTCGCTCCGGAGCGCATCATCGATTACCTCGCCCTGATGGGCGATGCTTCGGACAACATCCCCGGCGTGCCCGGCGTCGGCGAGAAGACTGCCGCCAAACTGCTGCGCGAACACGGCACGCTCGAAGGCGTGATCGCCGCGGCCGCGGACATCAAGGGCAGGCTTGGCGAAAACCTGCGCGCCAGCCTCGACACGATTCCGCTGGCCAGGGACCTGGCCACCATCCGCGTCGAGCTGGACCTGCCGGTGGGCCTGGACGATCTTGCTCCCGGCGAGCCGGATCACGAACAACTCGACGCCTTTCACACGCGGCTGGGCATGTCACGCCGCGAACCGGGCACCGGCGCCGCCAGCAGCCCCCGGACGGCAATGCCGAGCGCTGACGCCCCCAAGGCACTGCCGATCCAGGCGCCTGCGGGAGACCGGATCGCCACCGAGGCAGTGCTGGTGCTCGACGATGCCGGCCTCGAAACCCTGGCTTCGGCGCTGGAGGCCGCCGACCTGATCTGCGTGGACACCGAGACCGACGCACTCGACGCCAATCGCGCGGGGCTGGTGGGCCTGGCCTTCGCGGTGGAAGCCGGCCACGGCTGGTACGTGCCGGTGGCGCACAACTACATGGGCGCGCCGCCGCAGTTGTCGCTGGACACGGTGCGCCAGCGGCTCGGAAAAGTCCTGGAGGATCCGCGCAAGCCCAAGCTCGGCCAGCACATCAAGTACGACCTCAACGTGCTGGCGCGGCATGGCATCGAGCTGCAGGGGCTGGCGTTCGACACCATGCTGGAAAGCTACGTGCTGGACGCCGCGGGCAATCGCCATGACATGGACACGCTGGCGGACAAGTATCTGGGTCACAAGACCATCAAGTTCGAAGAGGTGGCCGGCAAGGGCAAGAATCAGATCAGCTTCTCTCAGGTGGAACTGGAGAAGGCCGCGGCCTACTCGGCGGAGGACGCCGACATCACCCTGCGTCTGCACCAGAGGCTGTATCCACGCCTGGTGGAGATCCAGGCGCTGCAGCGTGTGTTCGAGACCATCGAGATGCCGCTGGTGCCGGTGCTGACGCGCATGGAGCGTCACGGCGTGCGCGTGGATGTGAAGCTGCTGCAGAAGATCTCCGGCGAGCTGGCGGCACGCATGGACGAGATCCAGTCCGAAGCGCATCGCGTGGCCGGCACCGAGTTCAACCTCGGATCACCCAAGCAGTTGCAGGAAATCCTGTTCAAGCAGATCGGCCTGCGCATGGTGAGCAAGACGCCCAAGGGCGATCCGTCCACCGCCGAGGACGTGCTCGAAGTGCTGGCCGCAGAACATCCGCTGCCGCGCCTGATCCTGGACTGGCGCGGCATGCAGAAACTGCGCTCGACCTATGCCGAGCAGTTGCCGCACGCGGTCAATCCCGACACCGGGCGCATCCACACCAGCTATCACCAGGCCGTGGCGGCCACCGGGCGCTTGTCCTCGCAGGACCCCAACCTGCAGAACATTCCGGTGCGCACCGCCGAAGGCCGGCGCATCCGGCAGGCCTTCGTGCCAGCCGACGGCCACACCTTGCTGTCGATCGATTACTCGCAGATCGAGCTGCGCCTGATGGCGCATTTCTCCGGCGACGAGGGACTGGTCAGCGCGTTCACCCGGGGCCTGGACATTCACCAGGCCACCGCCGCCGAAGTGTTCGGCCTCAAGCTCGACGAGGTCACCGGCGAG
Organism: Panacagrimonas sp.; assembly: GCA_021773655.1. Taxonomy (GTDB): domain Bacteria; phylum Pseudomonadota; class Gammaproteobacteria; order Nevskiales; family Nevskiaceae; genus Panacagrimonas. Next base: position 1,747 of record JAJFJX010000425.1, on the reverse strand, counting down.
CAACGCCGCGCCGCCAAGGCGGTCAACTTCGGCCTGATCTACGGCATCTCCGCGTTCGGCCTGGCGCGCAACCTGGGCATCTCCCGCGGGGAGGCGCAGGACACCATCGAGCGCTTCTTCGGCCGCTATCCGGGCGTCAAACGCTACATGGACGGCACCCGCGAGCAGGCGCGCGCACAAGGCTATGTCGAAACCCTTTTCGGTCGGCGCCTGTACCTGCCCAACATCCGGTCGAAGAACCAGGCCCAGCGCGGCTACGCCGAACGCACCGCCATCAACGCGCCGCTGCAGGGCACCGCAGCCGACCTGATCAAGCTGGCGATGATCGACGTTCAAACCTGGCTGGACGCGCAGGCGCCGCAGGTGCGCATGATCATGCAGGTGCACGACGAGCTGGTGTTCGAGGTGCCGACGACGCGGATCGAAACGCTGGCGCCCGAACTGGCGACGCGCATGTGCAGGATCCACCCTCTCGAGGTGCCGCTGGTGGCCGACTTCGGGCACGGCGATAACTGGGACACCGCGCACACTGCCCGCGAGCACGTCAGCAGCCGGTAGGCCTCAACGCCCGCCATTGCGGTTATTCAAAAAAAATAAATCGTTTCAGGTCAATGGTCTATAATTTTTTTTCGCCCGATGCGGCGTCATCGCCGAATTTTCTGGAACTTCTGCCCGGCGCCCCCCTCTAACTCCACGAGTGCAGGATCTCCCTTCCGCACTCCCCGTCTCACTCCCTGGACGGGTCCGGCCCCCCCCAAGCCGGAGCAAGCTGGCCCGGCGGACTTCCCCGATCCGCCGGGCCTTTTCTGTTGGGCGCTTCACGGGTTCGCGGCGCCAGCAGGTCCCCGCCTGACACTCCGCCGGAAACCCGAAGCAAGCGGACCAGGGTCGGGAAAAGACAGGCTGGTGAGTCGGGCGTGTCCGCGCTGCTCGAACGCGATGGCCGGGTGGTGGGAAAGAAGCGCTCCCTCCAGCCCTGGCAAAAATATCCGGATGCCAAAAAAATGGGCGGATCGATCGATCCGCCCCAACACAACACCCCTGGGAGACGTTGGGCGTGAAGGCCGGAGCCGTCATGCCTCAGAAGAAGTGCCCGCGTTCGTTGTGCTGATGGTTTTCCGCAGGTGAGTCCCGGGGGCGGCGCCATCGGGTGGCGGCGCCCCCGGGAGCGCTCAGGATTGCTTGAACTCCGGATAGGCCTCCATGCCACATTCGGCAATGTCGGCACCCTCGTGCTCTTCCTCTTCGGAGATGCGCAGGCCCATGATGGCCTTGATGATCTTGCCGACGATCATGGTGGTGACGAAGGTCCAGACAAAGATCACCACGATGCCGGTGATCTGGCCCATGAATGTGGCGTCCCCGTTGGCCAGCAGCACCGCCAGCACACCCCAGATCCCCACGCTGCCGTGCACCGAAATGGCACCGACCGGATCGTCGAGCTTGAGCTTGTCCAGGAAGATGATGGACAGGAACACGAGCACGCCGCCGATTGCGCCAATGCCGGTGGCAAGGAACGCCGACGGCGACAGCGGGTCGGCCGTTATCGACACCAGACCTGCCAGCGCGCCGTTGAGCGCCATGGTCAGGTCAGCCTTGCCGAAGCGGATCTTGGCCATCAGCAGCGCCGCGATCACACCGCCGGCGGCGGCCATGTTGGTGTTGACGAACACCCGCGCGACGTTGTTGGCCGAATCCACCGCCGCCAGCTTCAGTTCGGAGCCGCCGTTGAAGCCGAACCAGCCCA
>JAJFJX010000424.1 GCA_021773655.1 Panacagrimonas sp. | reverse complement strand
ATGGCCGGTGTCGGACCCAGGGACATGGACTTCGCCCAGCTCTACGACTCCTTCAGCATCAACCCGATCATCTACGCCGAAGACCTCGGCCTCTGCGCCAAGGGCCAGGGCGGCGCGTTTTTCGCCGGCGGCCGCACCGCGCCGGGCGGCGAATTCCCGGTCAACACCTATGGCGGCCTGATGTCCTTCGGCCATGTCGGAGATGCTTCCGGCCAGACCATGATCGTGGAAGCGGCACGCCAGATCATGGGCATCGCCGGCGAAGCCCGCCAGTTGAAGAAAGCCGATCTCGGCGTCGTCCACTGCTACGGCGGAATGATGTCCGAGCACGCCACCCTCGTTCTCGGGAGCGCGTCATGAGCAACCCCGCCGTCAACTCCAAACCCGTCCCCGAAATCAACGCGCACAGCAAACCCTACTGGGACGGCGCGCAGCGCGGCGAGCTGATGATTCAGCGCTGCCGCGGCACCGGCAAACCCTTCATGTACGCGCGCTGCTGGAGCCCCTTCGACTTCTCGCCCGACCCGATCTGGGAAAAGGCCAGCGGGCTGGGCACGGTGTTCAGCTACACCGTCGTGTACCAGCCGCCGTATGCGGCGTTCAAGGCCGACTGCCCCTTCGTGATGGCCATCATCCAGCTCGACGAAGGTCCGCAGATGATGAGCAACGTCCTCAACTGCGATCCGGAATCCGTGCGCATCGGGATGAAGGTCAAGGTCTGCTTCGAGACCCGCGGCGACGGCTTCAAGATCCCGCAGTTCGAACCCGCCTGAAATTTTCTTGAACAGGAGCCTCCCGGCGGCGGCCCAGCGCGAGTCGTTCCGGGCCATCGGCCGGGTGTAGCGCGCCGGCCGCGGCACGGCCTCTGCCGAGAGCGAGCTGCTCAATTCGCGTGGCGAGGTCTGCGCCACTGCCAAGGGCATCTGGCGCGTGTTCTGGCCGCGCCAGTGAGCCACCCGCAATTGCGACCCAAGCCGAACAGCAAGCCAGAACTGAAGCAGGTTTCCCAGCGCATCGGCGGCGCCTCGACAGCCTGGTCGACACCGCCAGTCTGGACGGACCGGGCACCACCGGCGAACTGCCGGACCCGGGCAAGATGCCGGGCCACGCCATGCCTACCCTGGATGCGACGCCGGCGCCGGTGCCGGCGGTGTGCTCAAGGGCCTGCCGGGCACCGAGGTGCGCAGCTGCGTGTTTGAGGGCGTGGGCGTCGGGGGGATCGGCGGCACAGGCGCGAAGAGTTTGACGGCAGACCACCCCACCCCGTATTCCCTGGGGGGTTTTCACGTCCGGTGGTCGCCCGTTCGGTCCGGGAGACTCCGGCTTGGGTCGACATCTGGTGCCTCTCCTGCCCCGACAATCAGCCCAGGAAAGTCGGGTATCTCCGAATTTTCGCCCGGCTCATTTCGACCAAGTCCGGCAACAAATCTGATACCTGACGCTGTTAGGATGTTGTCGGGTAACGGGCCTAGCGTAATCGTCCGGTCGGCCCGCAGGATTCCAGGGTTCGTGACCGGGCGCATCGGCAGGAAATCTGCGTCCCGTCTGCAGGAGCGACCCGGGGGCCTTGCTTCCAACCTTCTCAGCGGAGATCCAAATGAAAAAGTTGTCGCTTCTGGTTGCAGCCACCCTGTTCACGGCTGCGGGTGCGGTCCATGCCGCCCCCTTGGGTGCCGGCGCCGGTGCCGGTGTGGGCCTGCACCTCGGGGGTCTGCTCACCACCGTCGGTGGTGGTCTGGGGGGTGTCAGCGGAATCGTTGGCGGCGCCCTGGGCGGCGTTCGTCAGCTTCCGCTTGTTCCGCTCCTCCGGGGCGTCGGTGGCATCGGCCTGGGTGGTGCCGGCGGTGCCGGCGGCACGTTGCGCGGTCTGGTCGGAGGGGTCCTGACGGCGGATCTGCTGGACGCGGTGGTCGACATCGGCGTCAACGACTGACCGAGGCGCTTTCGGGCACGCCCAACCCCGCATCCGCGCCCCGGGTGCGGGGCTTTTGATGCCCCGCCATGGGGCGCTGCCACCCGGCTTTGTGCCTCAGCCCGCGCGACGATAGGCGTCGAGCTGGAGCAGGCGCCGTCGCCGAATCTCGCGACCCACTTCCGCGCCGCTGAAGCCGGCATCCAGCACTTCGGCATTCCGGACCTGCGCGGCCTGTCGCGCCCTGCGCAGCCAGTCGGCCTGCGGGTAGTCACGGTCCTGCAGGCCCAGGCGCCCGCGGGCGTCGCACTCGCAGGCCTGCAGTGCAAGTTCGAAGCGGTCGGGGCGGCGAAAGGCGTCCAGGCGTTCCATCAGTTCGAGCAGGGTGGGGGCGCGCAACTCGGTCACGCGGTGCACCAGCAGGTGCTCGCGCGTGACCGTCAGCGCCAGGTCGCGTGCGGCGGCCGGCACGCGCAGGCGCTCGCAGAAGCGCCGCACCAGCGGCAGCCCGCGTTGTTCGTGCGCAATGTGTCGCGGCCATTGCGCGCGAGCAGTGGTGCCCTTGCCCAGGTCGTGCAGCAGGGCCGCCACGCGCACCTCCAGCCCGAGTCCGTCGCGTACGGCAACGTCCACGCACATCAGGGTGTGGACCAGGGTGTCGATCTCGGGGTGGTGCTCGGCCCGCTGCGGCACGCCGTGCAGCGCGGCCAGCTCGGGCATCACGCGCGCCAGTGCGCCGCATTGGCGCAACACTTCAAAGTAGACCCGCGGCCAGGCCGGTGACGGCAGGCCGGCGCGCCCGGTTTCCATCAGGGCGCGTTCGGTTTCCTTCCACACCCGCTCGGGCGTCAGGTGGTCGACCTCGTCTGCGGCCACCATCTGCCGCATCAGGTCCATGGTCTGCGGCGCGATGGTGAACCCGAGCGGGGCAAGGCGCGCTGCAAATCGCGCCACGCGCAACACCCGCAGCGGGTCCTCGGCGAACGCATCGGAGACGTGACGCAGCAGGCGCGCGTCCAGGTCCTGGCGGCCGCCGTGAGGATCGATCAGCGTGCCGTGTTCGTCCTCGGCGATGGCGTTGACGGTCAGGTCGCGCCGCCACAGGTCGTCCTCCAGCGTCACCTCCGGTCCGGTGTGGAAGGTGAAGCCGTGATAGCCATGCCCGGATTTGCGCTCGGTGCGCGCCAGCGCGTGTTCTTCGTGGGTGTCGGGGTGCAGGAACACCGGGAAGTCCCGGCCGACCGGCCGGTAGCCTTGCGCGATCATGGATTCGGGTGTGGCGCCCACCACCACCCAGTCCTGTTCGGCCACCGGCAGGCCGAGCAGGCGGTCGCGCACCGCGCCACCCACGAGATACCGCTTCATGGTCGCGATGCAACGCGTGCGGCGCATGCGTCCCTTGCCCTCGCGTCCTTTGCCCTCGCAGCTGTCTTCACGGCGCTGCGGCGGCCATGGTTCCGGTGGCTGGCGGGATCGGCGTCAGCAGCGGGGTGATGCGTTGCGGCTCGCCGCCGGCCTTCCAGCCGAACACGGTGCTGTTCCAGACGATGCGCTGGATATAGGTGCGGGTTTCGTTGTACGGCACGTTCTCGATCCACACATCGGCGTCCATCGGGGCCTCGGGCAACCAGCGCAACACCGCGTTGGGCCCGGCGTTGTAGGCACCCAGCACCAGCACGAAGCGGGCGCCGAAGCGCTCGTACTGCTCGCGCATGTAGGCCGTGCCCAGGCGCAGGTTGGTCGGCGGGTCGAACAGGTCCTCGATCGACGGCGTTGCCAGGCCGTGGCGGCGGGCCACGTTGCGCGCCGTGGCCGGCAGCAGTTGCAGCAGGCCGCGAGCGTTGGCCGCCGAGCGCGCGCGCGGCTCGTACAGGCTTTCCTGGCGCATCACGCTCCACACCCACTCCGGCGGCAGGTCCACGGCCCGCGCGGACTCGACCAGATCGTTGCGATAGGTCTCCGGGCGCGGGTAGAGCAGGTCGAAGTCGTCGAACACCTCGGCGCGGGTGGCGGTGGCCACCGCCATCAGGTGCCAGCCCCAGTCCGAGGCCAGGCGCGCGGCTTCCAGCAGGTGGACGGCGTCGAGGTCGGCGGTGGCCTCGTTCCACTCGCTGCGCGCCCAGGCGCTCTGTTCGATCAGCCAGGCCTCGCGAGTGCGGATGAATCCCGGCTGCATCGCCAGGCGCGCCCGCGCAGCCGGGTCGCCAGGTCGCCGGGGCTGGCGCGGGGCGTGGGCGCGGTCGAGGCGCTCGGAGGCCAGCACGGCGTAGTAGCCGTTCTCCAGCGCCAGCGGTTCGTAGCCGGCCCGGGCGACGGCGTTGCGACCGAGCTTGTCGGCGCAGCGCGCGCTCCAGTAGCGCCAGCGCGGTTCGGTCGCCAGCTGCGCCGGCATCTGTGCGATCCACCGGGCCGCCAGTTCCCACTCGCCGGCCCACAACGCGGCGCGCACGCGCCATTCGTGGCCGCGCTCGTCGAGCGCCTCGACCGGCACCTGGCGGAAGGTGTCGACGGTCTGCGGCAGGCGGCTCCACGACTGATTGAGGGCGATCTCGCGACGCAGCTCGCCGGGGCTGGCCGGTGATTGCAGGTAGCAGCCCTTGCGACAGGCGGCCTCGAAGCGCCGCACGATGGCGTCGGCGCTGTCGGGGTCACTGCGTGCCAGGCGCGCAAAGGCGTCGTAGATGGCTCGCGGTTCGAGCTGCGCGGCGAATGCGCGGTCCAGGTGCGCAGCCGGGCTGGACAGCACGTCGATCCAAAGCTGGTAATAAGCGCGCTGGTCCTCCGGCAACAGCTTGATGAGGTAACGCGACAGGCCCGGATCAACGGCCTCCAGCGCCAGGCGCAGGCGCGCAGCACGCGCTTCGAGATCCAGCGCGCCGCTGTCACGCAGCCATTTGATCACGGGGGTGCATGACTCCGGCAGGCTCGATCCGGTGCGCCACATGGCCAGCGCCTCGGCCACCAGATCGGCATGGGGCGCGTCGGCGCTGGAAGGGTCGATCCCGGCGCGCTGATCGATGCGCGCACGCAGGGCGTGACAGCGCAGCGAGGTGTCGGCACGGGGCTCCAGGTACTGGGCCTGGAAACGCGGCCAGTCGCCACGCCCGGCAAGCATGCGCAGCCACGCGGTGCGCAGGCGCCGGGTCCACGGGGCGTCGCCGTACTGGCGCAGGAACGCAGCCGCCTGCGCTTCGACCGTGGTGTCCACCGCGTCCGCCGGCAGGCGCCCGAGCTGCCATTGCAGGCGCTCGGCGAGCAGGTAGGGATACAGCGGGTAGTCCTGCAGGGCCTGTGGATCGGGCTCGGTGGTGGCGCCGCGCGGCACCGCCTCCAGCGCCTGCACGAAGGCGGCCCGGACCCCGACCAGCGGATCGGTGGCGGCCGCCGGCGCGGTCAGCGGCAGACAGGCGATCAGGAACAGGGCGATTCGAAGCATGACGGAGAGATTGCGTAGGATGCGCGGCCCCATTGTATGAACCGCGACCTGCAGCGGGTGTTGCAGGCACGGCTGCGGACCTTTGCGCGCATGGATTTGTTCCTCATCTTCGCCGCCACCGGCGCCGTGTCCGGCCTGCTCGCGGGCCTGTTCGGCATCGGCGGCGGCATGATCATGGTGCCGGCACTGGCCATCGTGCTGCCGTTGCAGGGGGTGCCGCCGGACATTGCCATGCACGTGGCCCTGGGCACGTCGCTGGCGGTGATCGCCATGACCTCGATCAGCTCGACGCTCACCCATCACCGTCGCGGCGGCGTGCGCTGGGACACGATGCGCTGGTTTGCCCCGGGGCTGGCGCTGGGCGCGGCGGCCGGCGCCTTCATTGCCGACACCCTGCCGGGCCTGGCGCTGCGGCGGATGGTGGGGGTCAGCAGCCTGCTGATCGCCCTGCAGATGGCGCTGGACTACCGCTTCGGCGCGCTGGCGCGGATGCCCGCCCCGCGCGCGGCAGAACTCGGAACGGCAGCCGGCCTGATCGGGCTGCTGTCGGCACTGATCGGCATCGGCGGCGGCTCGCTGACCG
>JAJFJX010000423.1 GCA_021773655.1 Panacagrimonas sp. | reverse complement strand
GCCATGCGTGCCGCCGATGTGGATTAGATCGTTGCCGAGCGGGACGATGTACTCCGCCACGCCGTAGGGCTTCGTGCGCGCCAGCAACACGTCCACGCACGCCAGGAATAGCTCGACGGCGGAGTGCAGGTCGTAGCCCTGCCCGGTCTCGGCTGCCCAGCACAACGAGCCTAGATGAGCATCGAATAGGTCGATCTCGGCCGTGTGGATCGCGCCCGTCGACAGCGCCCGCCGCGTCTTCGCGAGCCGCTTCGCCCGCCCCGCGCTGGCCTCGGCCATGCGCTCGAGCGCCGCGTCAGTCGCGGCCCGGCTGATCTCGACGTCCTTGCGCGGCACGAGCACCACGCCGCCCGAATGCAACGGCGTGACAATCGGCAGCCCGTCCGGGCCCTTCATGAACCCGTCCCACGTCTTGGACGTGTAGCTGACGTGGTAGTCCTCGATTGACAGGTCGAAGGGTTCGAGCAACGATTCCTCCGAATACGGTCCCAGCGACGCGCTCGATACAACGAGCTCGCCCGTGCTGATCTCGATGGCCCCGCCCGGCTTGTCCGTGCGCTGGTAGCCGGTGACGGTGCGCGTGGCGTGCCCGGCCCGGCGCTTGGCGCGTGCGGCTCGTTTGCGGACGGCGTTGCCGCTCATGCCGTAGGGCTTGGCGAGGTCGCGCCATTCGATGCCGTTCGCGTTCTGTTCGGCCAGCCGCAAGAGGTCGGCGTCGGGGATGTGCGTCATGACGCGCTCCGCTCTAGCTCCGCCTCCAGCTTCGCCACGCGGGCCTCTAGGTCCGTGATGCGCCCGTCCCGCTCGTCGATCTGGCGCAGTAGTCGGTCCCGCTCGGCGTGCCATGTTGCCCGCTCGGCGTCGTGGTCGGCCCGCTCGCCGGCCAGAATCGCGCGCAACTCGCTCGCCTCCTCGCGCACGCGGTCGAGCTGGAGCTTGAACAGCGAGACCTCCGACCCCAGCCGGTAGCGCGCCTCCTCGCTCTCATCTAGCCGTGCGCCGAGGGTGGTCAAGCTGGTCTCCAATGAGTTCACGCGTTGACCCATCCGCTCTACCTCTGCTTTGTATTGGTTCAGGATCGCGGGCGCGCCGTCTTTCATGAACAGCGTGATAGCATCCATACGGGCGGCGTCGGTCTCGGCGGAGTCTCGCCTCCATCCGAATAGCCCTTGGATCAGCTGCGCGCCCGCTGCGCCGCCCAGGACCGCGAGCACGGCGCTCGCCGCTTGTCCCGCGCTGATGTCGATCACCCGATTGCCAGGATCAGCAGGATCGTTAGAACGTTGGCGACGGTCCCAACGGAGTGGAGCATGGCCCGCGTCGCGCGAAGCTGTGCGATCTGCGCCTCAGCCAGTCGGAGCACGGCGGCGTCAAGCGTGCCGAGTCGTTCGATCACGGGGCCACCACCCGGAAGTCCTCAGTCCGCCACGCCTTGCGCTGCTCGCGAGTGCCCGCGCGCGCCATGTCGAACCCCTCGATCCGCCACATGCCCGGCGTGATGGCCGGTGGCATATCGTTGAAGAAGTGAAAGTCAACGCACCCCGGCGCGCGGATGCCGTTGCCCTCCATCCCAAACACGACGCGGCGTTGCGGCCCCGTGGTCACCCAAACGAATTGACCCGTGACGACAACCTCGTCGTCCCCGACGACGCACTTGGTGGCTGCGACCTCCAAGGGCTCACCGATCATCACGGCTGGCCCCTCGATGCCGTCCACACGCGAGAGCACGGTCTGCTCGGGGTAGTCCCCCAGTGGCGCGAAAACGAGGAGCACGCGCACGTAGAGCAGCGCCGCCGCGCAAAGCGCGATCACCGATAGCACGGCATGCGCCCACGCGATCACCATCGCTCGCTGCCCGATCATCGGTTACGCACCACGAGCGGCAGCCACGCGACCCGGTCGAGCACGATGGTCTTCGGCGTGCGCGTCGGGGTCAGCGTTTGCGTTGGTGTGCGCGTTTGCGTAGCGGTGTGCGTGGAGCTTGGGCTCGGCGTGCGTGTCGCCGTCGCCGTCGCCGTTCGGCTTGCCGTGGGGGATGGAGTCGCGGTTGGCGTCGCACTTGCCGGCACCTCCGTGGGCGTAGCTGTAGGCGTCGTGGTGGCCGTGGGCGTGAGCGCGGGCGTAGCCGTAAGGGTCGGCGTGAGCGTCGCCGTAGGCGGCTCCGTAGGCGTCACGGAGGGCGGCACGATGTCCGCGCACTCCAGGCCGAGACTCCACATCACGAGCGTGCCCGTCACGCCGCTGCTGGCGTCGTCCACGCGGAGCGTCCACTCACCGTCCGCCGACTGCCCGACGAGCTGCTGCAGTCGCGTGAGCCGCGCGCCGTGATTGATGGCCGGCAAGTCCTGCCCCCACCACTGCGGACGGTAGCCGCCGACGCAAGGCTCGCGCCCGACGCATGCCGACGTGGACATGTTGATGCCCGCGCGGTCGCTGATCGAGACGTCGAAGTCATCCTTGTCCGCGCCGACGTGCGCCCAAAGCATCACGGGCCCACGGTCGGGCGTCTCCAAGATCAGCCGCAAGTCCTGCCGCCAGTCGTGGTCGATCACGATGCCGACGTTCACGGCGTTCGCGCCCACGAGATTGCAGCCCGTGACGACCACCGTGGATCGCAGCGTGCCGCCGTCCGGGATTGCGGCCGGGCAATCCGTGCACGTCTCCGTGAAGCCCGACTGCCCGACCACCGCGAGCGGGGCGAGGGTGAGCGCCGTGAGGGCGGCCCATGCTATGAGTACACTTCGCATCGTTGTCTCCTCTATGCCTGTCGCCGGTTGCGCCAGGGTGAACCCCCGATATGCGCGCCGGGTACGCCCGTGTATCCCGCGACGTGGCGCATCAAGTCCGGTGCGCGCGGCACGCCCAGCACGATGTCCGTGCGGGTCAGGCGTCCGCGATCCACTTGCATCTGCCACGCCTTGATCGTCTGTTCAACGTACACCCCGAAGATAGCGTCTTCAATCCGGATCTTGTCCCGCCAGAAGAAGTCCTCGACGAAGCGATGACCATCGGTTTGGATCAACTCCGCTTTGTACGTGATGCGCGTCTCGGCGTACCCGTCGCGCAAGTCGGTCGCAGTCTGGCCCAGGAAGGTGTTGACGTTGCTATCCTCGGGTTTCTGCGCGTACGCCTCGAACTCGCCCCACGCCGTGATGCTCGCCGCGTCGCTCGCTACCTGCGGGGAGTTCGCCGTCTTGCCCTCAACGAACCAGATATTTGCAAGCCCGGTCCTATCACTGGTCAACTCGAATGACGCAAGGTTGCCGTGGTACTGGCCGAAGATCACGTCTTCCGTCAGGTCGTTGTCCTCGAAGGGATATTCGTTGTCGATGGTCAATGCGCCCGTCAGGGCGTCAGTCAACTTCGGGGCAAGGTCGGCGTTTTCGTAGAGCTCGTTCATGGCCGATAGCAGGTTGTTGCCCGACTGGATGATGTGCCGCCGCGACGGCGACGCGGGAGACCCGTGATTGGCCGCGACGGTCGGCGTGAATGAGCCGAAGTCCGAGCGCGTGCCAGGGTGCCCGGATGGCACGACGGGCGTGCTGATCTGAGCGCGCTGGACGGTGAGTGCAAGGTTCTCCGCCGCAAGCGTGGTGTCCGACGCGGCGTAGGACGCGGCTAGCACCGCGCGCCGTTCGTGGATGTGCTGCCAAAAGTGGCGGAACGTCACCGACACCCGCCCGCGACCCGAGGACGACAGGTTCGTTACGATGGCTGGGCCGCCCCAGATCGAAGTGCCGCCCGAATCCATCGCACGGAACGCAACCTCTGCGAACTCGGAGCCGAGCGAAACGCCGAGCAAGTCGAGCGCATCGTCCCCGGCGTGAAACGTGACCGTAGCTTGCCCGTTCATGAGCGCATCGTATCCAAACGTTGCGGACTCGGGATAGATGGGCCGACCGTCCGAAGAATCGGCGGTGTACAACCGGAAGCCCACGTCAAAGATGCTCACAGCGTGAGGCTCAGTTTCGGCCACGATAGCGACAGGGTCAGCGTGCCCGTGCCAGCCAAGCGCGAGCCGGTCAGGACTTGCGAACCCTTGTCCAGGCGCAGTCGGTTGATGCCGCCACCGGTGAACTTGTTTGCCGAATCGGCGCGGTCGATCTTGCGCGGATCGGTGGCGAGCATATCGACGTAGTCGCCGTTCGCGAACGGCCCGGCATTACTCACCGTCAGCAAATCGCTATTCGCGGCGTTGGATATGGACCATTGCGTGACGCTACCCGACACGGAGCCGACAAGCGCACGCACGCCTACCCACCGCGCGCCCGCGTTGTCAATCGTCACGGTGTCCGGGCTCGCGCCAATGTTTAGCTCGGCATCGGCCGGGGCTGTGTCTTGATCGAGCAGGTCAGCATCAACCCAATACGGAAACACGGTAGTGCCGCGCACCACGTAAATGATGTAGCCGTCCTCGCCGTCGTAAGCCCCGGACTCGGCAAGGCCCCGAGGGTCCGCCGTGTGAATCTGGAGGCTCGGCACCTCACCGATCTCGGCCAGCAAGTGCCGCGCGACGTCGGTGCCGCTCGTATCCTTGCGGGTCGCCTCGAGCTTCTTGACGCCCTGCGTGGGATCGAAGGCCGTGACGAGCTCCTCCCACCCGGCGTAGAGCTTGCGACGCGTGTTGGCCGCCGATATGCCCGAGACGTCGGCACGTATGACAAGCCGCCAGTCACGGACCGGGTCAAGCGTGGTTTCCGTATTGTCAATCAGCGCATCGAGTAGGTCGACACGTTTATGATCGGTCACGGCCCGAGCGGGCGAGACGAAGTAATCGTCTACCGTCCACTCCGCACCAAGCGCAGTCGTCCGCGCTACGGCGCTGCCGTCCCACTCCCATGTAATCGTGCTCATGGCGTTGTCCTTGCGGCTCGCTCGTTGAGGCGCTTGCCCAGCTTGTCCGTCAACTCCGCGTCGCCCGCGATCTCTTCGACCACCTGCGTCGCGAAGTCCCGCCCGTCAATGCGGACCACGACCGTGGTGCCGGATACCGTCATGCCGCCAAGTTCGATATGCTCGATTGTGCCCTCTGCGATCATTGCATCGCCAGTGACGATCATGTCCCCGCTCGACGTCACGGCTATGGCCTCGTCGCCCTCTACGGTGATCCCTGGCGGCACCGGGAGCCCCGGAGCCGGGGAGCCGGGCGGAGCCACGGGGGGCGTGATGCCGGGCGGCAGCGACGGCGCTACGGGCGGTTGATCGGGCGCTTGCACGCCGACCGGTACGCCCGCGCCCTCAAGCTCCGCGATGAAGCGCCGGGCCTCTTCGCGGATGCGCTCGGATTCCTTCATGGCGGCCACGATCATGAGGTTGATCTCTTCCGCCGAATGCCCCAGGCTTGCAAGTCGGAACGCGGCCTCGGCCGCAATGTCGGTCATGCGCTGCTCGTGACGAGCCTTCTCGCGTTCCTCGACCAGATCGAAGTACGCAAGCTCGGAGCTATACAGGAACTCCTGCGCCGCGAGGGCGTCCTCGAATCCCTGGCGTTGCAACTCCCACCGCTTGCCCTCGGCCTGGATGCGCGCGTTGAGGTCCGCAATGGCCTCGGCTGCGGCCGCGCGGTCTAGCGTCAACGCCTGCTCGGCCAGCACGATCTCCGCCTGCCGCTCGGCGACCATGCGTTGCCGCATTTCAAGCGAGTTCTTGACGGCGCTGATCTGCCCCTCAAGCTCTCCGCCCATCATCGCGAAGATCTCTTGCACGTCGGTCGCGCGTTGCTTGTAGCCGAGTAGCAGTAGCTGCACCGTGCGCACCTGTTGCTCGTTGAGATTGCCGGTATCGAGCGCCTGTTGCAGCAGGGCGCGTTGCTCGTCCGTCGTCGCGCGCACGCGGTCGGTCTGCGTCTTGCGCTTGGCGTCGAGATCGGCGCGGCCCGTCAGCGCGGTCTGGAAGCTGCCTGCTACGGTGCGCAAGTGCTCGAGCTTCTCTTCGAGCGCCGAGAGCCAATCGATCTGAGCGGCGATGCCGAGATCGATGACCAGCACGTCGACGTTGGCCCGCATGCGGCCAATCGCGGCCTCTTGCGCCTCGAAGCCGTCGAGGAGCTTGTCGCGCGCTGCTTCGAGGATCGCCATGTTCGCGTTGTGCGCGTCTTCGGCCAGCCGCATCTCCGCGC
>JAJFJX010000422.1 GCA_021773655.1 Panacagrimonas sp. | reverse complement strand
GCGATTCCGCTGCGTGATTCGAACGGCGCGACGTGTTCCGGCACCTCCACGACCCAGGGGCAGGTCATCACCCGGGTGGAGTCAGCGTTGTGGCTCTGGATGACGGCGTGCTCAACCGTGCTGTAGGACAGCACCAGGTCCACCTTGCGCATCACTGCCAGTTCGGCGGTGCGGGTGGTCAGAGCGCGTTCCTTGAGCTTGGAATCTCCAGCAGCTATGGCTGCGCGCAGTTCGCGCAGGAAGTGCAGGTCGGCGTTGTTCAGGATCAGCTTGGCGCGCGGCGCGTGGTGACGTACCAGATCCACGACCTGTTCGGCGACGTTGTAGCGGGTGACGTAGACCAGGTCGAACTCGGCGCCGCGCCGCTGAAGCAATTGGGCCATCGAGGTGTAGAACGGCGCGTAGAGGCATTCGATGCCCATGCGTTGCAGGTCGCGGGTGTGGGTGCCGGCGTGTGTCAGCGATTGCGGCGCAAAGGTGATCTGAAAGCCAAGGCTCTGCAGCAGGCGCATTTCCTGTACGGCGGCGTAGCTGCCGGCGTCGTGGTTGGGGGTGGGTGTCTGGGCATCGATCAGCAGCGCCCTCAGGAAGGTGCCGCGATCCTTTTCCAGGTCCACCCGCTGTCGGTCCTTGCTGTGTTGGCGATAGCGCTCGAACCATTTGCGTCGGAACAGCGGCTCGTGCAACACCTGATGGCGCTTGATGCCGCTGTCGGTGAAGGTGCCGTTGCTTTTGCCTTCGAAGTGGATCACGCGGCCAAGCGGCGCGTATATGGTTTTCAGGCCGCGCTCGCGTATGCGAAAGGCGAGGTCGGTGTCTTCGTAGTAGGCCGGGGCAAACGCGGCGTCGAAGCCGCCCAGCTCGTCCCACAGCGGCTTGGGTACCAGGATGCAGGCACCGGACAGGTAATCCGCTGGCCGGGTGTAGGTGTATCGCGGGTCGTCCGCGTTGCCGTTGCGTCCGTAGTTCCAGGCTTCGCCGTCACCCCAGATCACGCCGCCGGCTTCCTGCAGGCGGCCGTCGGGATACAGCAGCATGGCGCCGGTCATGCCGACGTTTTGCATGGTGCCGAACGGCCACAGCAGTTCGTCCAGCCAGCGGCTGCAGACTTCGACGTCGTTGTTCAGCGCCAGTACGTACTTGCCGATCGCTACCGCAGCGCCGGCATTGACCGCATGGACGAAGCCCCGGGCTTCCTCGTGCCGGACGATGCGGATGCCGGTGACCAGGGATTCCAGTGATCGGGTGGAGTCGGTCGAGCCGTCGTCCACGATCACGACCTCGAACGCGACGTCGGTTTGTGCCAGCAGCAACGACGCCAGACAGTGGTAGGTGAATCGGAACTGGTTGTGGCAGGGAATGACGATGGACACCACCGGTTCGGCGACTTCCGGGAAGTGCAGGGGGTGAGGGTTTCGCTGGTCTGAGTCAGGCCCTGCGACGATCGCGTCGTGGACCGCCAGCAACTGGCCCAGCGCTCCGGTTTCGGGCGGCCCGAGGCCGGTAGACCCCATGTGCCGCTGCCACCATTGCTCCAGTTGAGCGTGAAGGGCCTGGTAGCGTTGGCTTGCACCATAGGTCAGCGTTTGGGCCTGTCCTGGCCAATCGTGGCGGGCGGTTGCAGAGGCGGGCGGTCGCACGGCTGGCGTCGCCACCACGCACTCGCCGATCAGGCTCGCCGGTTGGGTCAGCCTGACGGAAAAATGGTGCGGCCGTCCGTCGAAACAGTCGGCAGGCAGTGACAGCCCCAGGCTGGCGTCCACCGGTCCGCCGACCGCAATGGTGGTGATGCGCTCGCAGCCATCCCAGATTTCAAAAGATGCGACCAGGCCCTCGGCGATGGGTGCTGCGAGCTGGAACACCAGTTGACCGCCCACCAGTTCTATGGGGCCGGCGGCGATCGGCGGTTCTGAACGGAAGCGCAGGGGCTCGGCGCCGAGCCGGCGGCCGCCGCGGGTGATGAGGGCCAGCGCGTGGTCCTTGCCGTCGAAGAGTTCAGCCGGCAGTGCAATTTCGAACCCGTGATTTCCGTTTCCGATTCCGGCCTCGTGCAGGTCGGGCCGCATCCGGTCCGCCAGGCCCCGGCTGACCAGCCGATTGCCTTCGGTGACTTCCACTTCCAGCGTGTCGTGTGGGGCATCCGCATCCTGGGCCCAGCCCAGAATGGCCGTGCCGTGGATGCCGTCGACGTTGCCTCGAATGCGCATGGTGTCAGGTTGAAAGGTTGCGGGAAGGGTGGATCCGGCGCCAACGCGGTCTCGGCTTCAAGCGTAGCCGAGCCGGCATCCGACGTGGATCGGTTGCGGCGCCGTTTGGTGCATGTTATCCCGCAGGGACGCGAGGGCGGGTCGTCGGGGATGGCAGGCGCGCGCCTACACGTGTTGCGTCATTGCGGTCGGTCAACGGCGGTCGGGTCCCAGGGCGGAAATGCCGTGGAAGCACGCCCGCGTGCATTTCAACCGTCCGGAATCCGGTCCTGCAGCCTGATGGAGAATCCGGCGCCCGGGTACACAGCCCGGACTTCCTGGATTCCGGGATCGCCTGCGGCGCCCCGGAATGACGTGACATTGAGTGTGCGCTGCTCCTCTGCGGCGCCCCGGAGTGACGGAACAGAGGCGTCCGCAGACCCGCCGGGTTTAACCCTTCACCGCCACCCCGTCGTTGTCGTCA
>JAJFJX010000421.1 GCA_021773655.1 Panacagrimonas sp. | reverse complement strand
GTCGCCGCCACGAAGTTCCCCTGCAGGGCGCGCGGGTCGAGTTCGAGCCAGCGCGCGGCGGTGTTGGTGAGTCGCACGGCCGTCACCCACTGGTCTTCCAGGCGCCACGCGGCCAGTGCCCGCGCGTGCACCGGCAGCGTCGGCAGCAAGGTGTCCAGCGCGAGGCCACGGCGCAGGTTCACGCGCCCGATGCCGGCGACCGGCTCGACGGTGCGCAGCGGTGCGTACAGGTTCTGTGCGGCATGGCGCGTCAGCACGACCGGTACCGGCGTTTCGCGCCGGGGAACGGATTCGTCCGCGGGTGCATCGGCCTGTTCGTCCGCGCCGCCTGCCGCACCGCCGCCGTAGCGCTTCGCGGGGGCTTCCGCTTCCACGATGCGCACCGGCTCCAGCGGCGCCTGACCGTCCTTCGCCGGCTCGGCGGCGATGTCGAGCAGGATCAGCGCGCCGGATTCCACGTCCTGCAGTTGCAGCCGCGTGGGCGGAATCGGCTCGCTCGCCCGCAGGTAGATCGCGCCGCCGGCACTCTGCACGCGCAGGTGGTCGCCGACGCTGGCCGGCACGCCGACGCGCACATTGCGGTCGATGAAGACCACGCGCTCCTGGCCGACCACCAGCGGCACCGGCAGGGGCAGGCGCTCCCAGCGCAGGATTTCCACGGCCTGGCTGGCCGGCACGAAACCGAGGATCAGCAGGACGCCGGCCAGGGCCGACCAGTTAACGGGCTTCATGGGGAGTCTCCCTGCAGATGGCCGGAGGCATTGGCGGGCACGCCGGCCTGGGTCGGCGTCGGCGACGGTTCGATGCGCTGGGGTGCGCTGGCGTAGCAGTCCAGCGCCAGGCCGAAGGGGTTGTGCTCGGGGTCGATGTCCAGCCGGACGACCTTGATGGGGTAGCGCACCAGGGCGCGCTTGACCTGCTCGGAGCCGTAGTATTCGTCCGCGCTCACGTCGAGCGTGACGATCCAATCGCGGTCGGAAACCACCTTGACGCGCGTGGCCGGATCATCGCCGTAGCCGCGGCCGGGAATCTCGTAGATGCCGCGCACGCGCTGACGCAGCTCGCCACTGGCGCGCCGGTACTCGTAGTCCTGCTGCAGGAAGGCCCGGCAGCTCGGCGTCAGGTAGGCCGACAGCGCGCGCAGGTTGCGCGGGTAGTCTTCTTCGCCGTTCGTGGGCCAGCGCTGTACCTGCTGCCAGATGTAGAAGGAGAAGGCATACACGCTCTCGGGCGGCACGTCCCACCACTTGCGCGTGCTGCCCGAGCGCAGATCCGGCGGCACATGGATGGTGAGACTCTTCGGCGCACTCCACCAACCGAAGCCGAGCAGCAGCGCCACCACGAACAGCGCGCCGGCCCCCAGACGCAGCGTCTTCACATGCGCCTGCAGGTGCGCAACCTCGTTCTTGAAACGGCTCATGGCGCACCTCGATCGGCGTTGCGCCGGGTCGTCCAGTAGCCCGAGCGGGTGATGAGGCGCTGGCCGCCCAGGAGCGCTGCCAGCGCCGGGTGCCGCAATGCCAGCCGCCACTGGAGCTGCCGGTACAGCCAGGTGTCGGGCCGGCCACGCTTCTGTGCGCGCAGGAAGCCACCGCCGACGAAGACGCCCAGCGCGATGCCGGCGACGATCAGCGTGGGCACCATGGCGATGCTGTGCGTGAGCCAGGCCAGCGGCAGGCCGAGCGCGAACCCGGCGGCGGCCGACAGGCCGGCGCAGATCCACAACTCGTCGGCGGTCAGCCCGCGCACGACCACCGGCTGGCGGTTAAGCCGGTGCGGCAGGAAGGTCACCAGCATGTCGCGCGGGGTCTCCGGAGGTACGGCCATCGCTTGCCGCCCTCACAGCACGCCGGTGGCCTCGGTGAGCAGCCAGATGCCGACCACCAGCAGGATCGCGCCCACGGCGACCGTCAGGCCGAACTGGCCCCAGGTGGCGCGGCCGGTGTGGATCTCCGAATAGCGCGTGTAGGCGTGATAGCAGACACCGACGAACATCGAGGCGACCACGAGCAGCGCGATCAGCAGCACGATGTCGTAGCCGTAGTTCTGCAAGGTCTGCAGGATGCCGCTGCCCTGGCCGCGCGATGGGTCTTCCATGGTCGGCAGGCCCTGCGCGAAGGCCGACAGTGGCAGGCCCGCGAGCGCCAGCGGCAGCAGCGGAGCGGCGATGCGGGACGGAATGCGATGGGATGTCGTTGGAGTATTCATGGCGTATGGCCCTTCGTGACGGTCAGGAGAGGAGGAAGAAGGTCAGCACCAGGTACATCGCGACGAAGCGGATGCAGACGCCCAGGAACTGACGTTGGTTGATGCGGTTCTCGGCCCAGCCGACGTAGGCGGTGCGCATGGCCCACACGCCCCACAGCAGCAACACGGCGAACACGAAAGCCAGCACCACGGCAGAGACGGCCGAAGGCGCAAAGCCGCCATTGGCCTGGAAGGCGGCGACCTGATCGGCAGAGGGCGTCATGGCGACGGCTCCTCGTCGTCGGCGCGGTCGCGGCGGACGTAATCGCCGGCCAGCGGGACGGGATCGCGCGGCTGGGCGCGCTGGGGCACGAGGTAGTCCTGCAGGCCGGCGCGGACGCGTTTCAGGTCTGCGCGCAGTCGGGCGTAGTCGAAGTGGTAGCGGGCGCGTTCCTGCGGAGCGGTATGGGCGGCGTGCTCGGCGAGGCGGTCGATCAGGTCGAGTTGGCGGGCAAGCGCGGCGAGCTGCTCACGCTCCGGGGTGTCGTCGGCGGCTACGGCGAGATGAGCGCCGGACAGGAACACGACCAGAAGCGCAACGAGCGAGCGTCGCCATGCGAATGCCAAGCTGCGGGTCGGTGTCATCGTGCC
>JAJFJX010000043.1 GCA_021773655.1 Panacagrimonas sp. | reverse complement strand
GGGCGAGGCCATCGGCCAGACCGTGGGCTACCAGATCCGATTCGAGCGACGGGTGTCGGACGCCACCCGCATCGAGGTGGTAACCGAGGGTCTGCTCACGCGTCGCCTGCAGGCCGACGCCGGACTGCCCGGCGTCGGCCTGTTGATCTTCGACGAGTTCCACGAGCGCAGCCTGGACGCCGACCTCGCCCTGGCACTGAGCCTGGATGTGCGCGCCAATCTGCGGCCGGAACTGCGCGTGCTGGTGATGTCGGCCACCCTGGACACTGCGCGGGTGTCGGCGCTGCTGGACGGCGCCCCAATCGTCGAGGCCGGCGGCCGCATGTTTCCGGTGGACTTGCGCTACCTGCCGCAGAAATCCGAGGCGCGCCTGGATGAGACGATGACGCAGGGCGTGCTGCGCGCACTGACCGAAACCTCGGGCGACGTGCTGGCGTTCCTGCCCGGCGCGCGCGAGATCCGCGCCACCCAGCGCCGGCTGGAGCACGGCGTTCGAGACCTGGCGGTGCGCCCGCTCTACGGCGAGCTGAGTTCGGCCGAACAGGACCTGGCGCTGACGCCGGATGCGCAAGGCCGGCGCAAGGTGATTCTGGCCACCAACATCGCGCAGACCAGCCTGACCGTGGAAGGTGTCACCACCGTGGTCGATGGCGGCCATGTGCGTGTGGCGCGTTTCGACCTGGGTGCCGGCGCCAACCGGCTGGACACCTTGCGGGTGTCGCGCGCCTCTGCCGACCAGCGCGCCGGCCGCGCCGGGCGCCTGGGGCCCGGCACTGCGTACCGCTTGTGGAGCCAGGATCAGCACGGTGCGCTGGCGGCGCATGACAGCGCGGAGATTCTGACCGCCGATCTGACCCGGCTGGCGCTGGAACTGGCGCTGTGGGGCACCCGCGACCCGGTCGACCTGCGATGGCTGGATCCGCCCGGCGGCGCGCACTGGGCTTATGCGCAGGAGCTGCTGGCCGCACTCGCTGCGGTGGACGGCGAGCAGCGCATCACTCCACACGGGCGCGCGCTGGCGCGGCTTCCGGCGCCGCCGCGGCTGGCGCATCTGCTGATGCTTGCGCGCGACCAGGGCGCCGCCGCCACCGGGGCCTGGCTCGCCGCGACCCTGGATGCGCGCGATGCCGATCGCAGCATCGACCTGGGCCCGCGCGTGCAGCAGGCCCGCGCCGGCCGCGGCGATCCGGCACAGACGCGGCGACTGGGCGATTCGGTGCGTCAGTACCTGCGCCTGCTGGGCCAGGATCGGCAGGGCCCCGACGCCGGCGACGACCGCACCGAGACCGTCGCCGAGCTGGTATCGCTGGCCTTTCCAGAGCGTCTGGCCAGGCGGCGCGAAGGTCTGCGCGATGCCGGCCGCGGCGCGCGCGAGGTTGCCTTTCTGTGTGCGGACGGCGGCGAAGCGCGCCTGCCGGAACACGATCCGCTGGCGCGCAGCCCATGGCTGGCCATCGCGCACTGGGACCCGGGGCCGCAGCGCCGTATTCGTCTGGCTGCGGCACTCGACGAAACGCAGGTGCTGCGCGCCCACGCCAGCCGCATCCTCAGCCTGGACGAGGTGCGCTGGGATGCACAGCAGCAGATCGTGATCGCCGAAGAACAGCGCCGGCTCGGGGCCATCGTGCTGTCGGCACGCCGGATTGCCGATGCCGGCAAAGCCGGCCGCGCCGCCATGATCGAAGGCATCCGCAGCCTGGGATTGCAGGCGTTGCCATGGACCGAGTCCGCGCGCCAGTGGCAGGCGCGGGTGCAGAGCCTGCGCGCCTGGCAGCCGGCCGCGGACTGGCCGGAGGTCAGCGATGAAAGCCTGCTCGCAAGCCTGGAAAGCTGGCTGGCGCCCTACCTGGATGGGGTGACGCGGCGCGCGCACCTGGATGCCCTGGACCTGCCCGGCATACTCAAGGGCCTGCTCGACTACGACGCCCAGCAGCGCCTGGCGAGGCTGGCGCCGACGCACCTGAGCGTGCCCTCGGGCCAGCGCCGCGCCTTGCACTACCAGCCGCCCGCGGCGCCGACTCTGGAAGTGAAGCTGCAGGAAATGTTCGGCAGCGCCGACACCCCCAGCGTGTGCGAGGGCCGGATCCGCGTGGTGTTGCATCTGCTGTCGCCGGCGCAGCGGCCGGTCGCGGTCACCCAGGACCTCGCCGGGTTCTGGGAGCGCGGTTACCTGGAGGTGCGCAAGGACTTGCGTGGACGCTACCCGCGCCACCCCTGGCCGGACGATCCGCGCGTGGCACAGGCCACTCACCGCGCCAAGCCGCGCGGAACCTGAGCGGCTTACCATGGCCCCTGATCCAGGCCGCGAATGCATCGGACGCGGATTGCCCAGACAAGCACGAATCACCACGAATCAAGCGACATCAACCCGGTTCCCTCCGCGACCAACCGTGTCCCGAACGCGCTGCCCCCACCCTCCATGAACAGCATTCATCTGCGACTCGCCGTCTCCGCCCTGCGCCGTGGCGGTGTCATCGCCTACCCCACCGAGGCGGTCTGGGGCCTGGGCGCCGATCCCTGGGACCAGGCAGCCTGTCTGCGACTGCTGGCGCTCAAGCGGCGCACCTGGGACAAGGGCCTGATCCTGGTGGCCTCCGACGCTGCGCAGCTCGAACCCTTCATCGAGGTGCCATCCAAGAATGTCTGGAAGCGCGCGGCGCTGACCTGGCCCGGGCCCAACACCTGGGTCTTTCCCTGTACCGAACAGACGCCGGAATGGATCAGTGGCGACCAGGATTCGGTGGCCGTGCGCATCTCGGCCCACGCACCGGTGCGCGCGTTGTGCCAGGCCTTCGGCGGCGCGCTGGTGTCCACCAGTGCCAACCCGTCGACGCGCCCACCGGCGCGTTCGGCCACCCAGGTACGCCTGTATTTTCGCGATGCGCTGGATGCGCTGCTGCCCGGCACCCTGGGCGGCATGGACAAGCCCACCTCGATCCGCGACGCCATGACCGGGCATATCCTGCGGCGATGAGCATCACCGATTCCCAGACGCCCGAGGCGCCCGAGGCGCCCGCGGTCGAAGCCTGGCTGCGGGGCCTGCAGGACCGGATCTGCACGTCGCTGCAGACTTGCGA
>JAJFJX010000420.1 GCA_021773655.1 Panacagrimonas sp. | reverse complement strand
CAAGACGTTCGAGCGGATGAAGGAGGAGTCCAAACACTCGGACAACCATGCCATGGCCTTCCGGGCGGACGACCCGGATTACCTGTTGGTGGGCACCGATGGAGGGTTGTACGAGAGTTTCGACCTGGCAGAGAACTGGCGCTTCATGGCCAACCTGCCGGTGACCCAGTTCTACAAGATGGCGGTGGACGATGCCGAACCGTTCTACAACATCTACGGCGGCACCCAAGACAACGCCACCCAAGGCGGTCCGTCCCGCACCGACAACGTGCACGGTATCCAGAACTCCGACTGGGGCATCATCCTCGACTGGGACGGCCACCAGCCTGCGACCGAGCCCGGCAATCCCGACATCGTCTACGCCCAGCGCCAACAGGGCTACCTGACCCGGGTGGATCGCACCACCGGCGAGATCATCGACATCCAACCCCAAGCCGGCCCGGGAGAAGGCCCGGAGCGTTATAACTGGGACGCCCCGATCCTCGTCAGCCCACACCAAGCGACGCGACTCTACTTCGCCTCGCATCGGGTCTGGCGCAGCGATGACCGAGGAGATTCCTGGCAGGCCATCTCCGGTGACCTGACCCGCAACCAGGAGCGCCTGACTTTGCCGATCATGGGCCAGACGCAGAGCTGGGACAACCCCTGGGATATCTCCGCGATGTCCACCTACAACACCATCACCTCACTGGCCGAATCGCCCCTGGTGGAGGGCCTGATCTACGCCGGCACCGACGATGGTCTGATCCAGGTCATCGAGCCGGACACAGAGGCCACAAACGGCAACAACTGGCGCACCATCGAGGTCGGCTCGTTGCCGGGGGTCCCGGACGGTGCGTTCGTCAACGACATCAAGGCGGACCTCTTCGATGCCGACACGGTGTATGTGGCCCTGGATCATCACAAATTCGGCGAGTTTGGCCCGCATCTTCTGCGCAGCCGGGATCGGGGTCGGCAGTGGACGTCGATGAGGGGCAACCTGCCCGATCGCACCCTGGTGTGGCGGCTGGTGCAGGACCACGCGCGTCCGGAGCTCTTCTTCGCCGCCACCGAATTCGGCATCTACTTCACCATCGATGCCGGTTCACATTGGACCCAGCTCCAAGGCGGCGTTCCCACGATTGCGTTCCGCGATCTGGCCATCCAACGCCGCGAGAACGACCTTGTCGGCGCTTCGTTCGGGCGCAGCTTCTACGTCCTCGATGACTACAGCCCCCTGCGCGAAGTCTCCAAACAGCAACTCGAGCAGGAGGCGACACTTTTTGCTCCCCGCGACGCCTGGTGGTATTTCCCGCGTCCTCACCTGGCCTTCGAGCCCGGCCGTGGCGACCAGGGGGCGGACCATTTCGTGGCTCCAAATCCGCCCTTCGGAGCCGTCCTCACCTACCACTTGAAAGACGATATCGCGACGCGCGAGGCGGTGCGCCAGGAGCAGGAAAAAGCCGCCTTGGAGGCCGAGAAGGCGGTCGCTTTTCCGGGCTGGGAGGCCGTGGAGCAAGAGCGCCGCGAACCCGCGCCCAGCATTTGGCTCATCGTGCGGGATGCCGAAGATCGCATCGTTCGGCGGATTCCCGGGCCGACCGATGCCGGTTTCCACCGCGTCGCCTGGGACCTGCGTTATCCAACCCCGAATGCTGTCGAGCTGGTCGAGCCGCCGCCGCCGGAATGGGGTGAGCCACCCCGCGGGCTGATGGTGGCACCCGGCAGCTACCAAATCGCTCTGGCAGTACAGACCGACGGCAAGACGCGTATGCTGTCCGAGCCGCGACGCTTCGAGGTCAAGCCGCTGCGCGGTGGAGCGCCGAACCGTGGAGCGACGAACCGTGGCGCGCTGGCGGGAGCCAGCCCCGAAGAGGTGGCCGCGTTCTGGCGCCAATACGAGGTCGCGGTCCGCGAGCACACCGCCATGCAGGTGACGGTGGCGCGGCTCATGACCCGGATCGAGCGCATGGCCGGGGTGATCGAGCACTCCCGCGTCGACCTGCTGACGATCGATCCGCGTTTCCACGAGCTGCGCAGCAGCATCTTGGAGCTCGACGGTCGGTTCAACGGCCTACGTTCGAAGAGTGAACCGGGAGAGAAGGCGCCACCCACCGTCGGCGACCGGCTCTTTGCCGTGTCCCGGGGCGTCGGTCTGTCAACCTATGGTCCGACGGCGAGCCATCGTAAGATCCTGGAGATCGCCACCACCGAAATGGCGGCTCTGCGTGACGAGCTGGAGCGTCACGAGCGCGGCTTTTCCGAGCTGGTCCGCGAGCTCATCGCCGCCGGTGCCCCCTGGTTGGAGGGCGAGCCGTTGCCCTGAGGGCACAGGCGGCGACGCTCCAGCGGGCTCAGCGCCGGCCATCCCAGGCGCTAAGCCCACCGGATTCGAAGCCGTCGGCGAAGATCAGCTTGGCCGGCGTTTTCTGGATGCTGCCCAGGTATTGGTCGGTGCCGGCCGAACTTTGGCTGCCCCACGCGATGACAAAATCGCCGTCCGGGTCGAGCACGATCGAAGGCGTAGCGTGCAAAAACTCGGCCGAACTCTTATGCGGCATCCCGGTGGTCGTAGGGTGCAAAAAATCAGCCGAGCTTTCAGGAGGCCTCGCGGTGGTAGTAATTCAGTAATCCACCGATACGCTCGCGCCGCTGAACCACGACCTCTTGGCTTGCCGCTGGCGGTGCCCGACTCAGCAGTTGGTTGTCGAGCCCTTGGTGGTTTCTCTCGTCATGGTGGTGCTCGACGTACCCCTGAACGAGGAAGCGTAGGTGGTTCTCACCGAGCACAACGACTCGATCGGGACACTCCTCTTTGATCGACCGTACAAAACGCTCTGCGTAAGCATTCAGACTTGGGCTTCTCGGCGGCAGCTTGATCGGCTGAACACTGCTGCTGTATAGGTGCTTGGCGCCAGTCTCGAAGGTGCGTGTCGGGCTCGTTCCTGGCTCGAACATAAGTCTGCCCGAGCCAATAACTTCTGTTTCTGGCTCGAACACAAGTCTGCCCGAGCCAATAACTTCTGTTGCTAGCTCGAGCACAAGTCTGCCCGGGCCAATAAGTTTTTTTTCTGGCCCGAACACAAGTCTGCCCGGGCCAATAATTTTTGTTTCTGGCTCGAACACAAGTCTGCCCGGGCCAATCCCCTGGCTGGGATCGAGACGCAATAGCTCTTCTCCCCTTGCGGCGTAAAAGTCATCAGCCGGAACCGTCGAAGGCGCTGCTCCCAGGAGGAGCATCACTGCGACAACCGAGCGATGCCTGATCATGATCTGATCTCCACTTTCAACGACCTTGCTATGCTTCAAGAGCATAGTCAAACGGCCGTCGGTGTGCCTCAGCCGTGTACGGTCGGCTCTATGCCGCCACGGCGAGACAGCTCGGCTTCGTGTTCGAGCCAGCCTTGCCACCGGGTTTGGAGCAGGGCGAGGAACCTGTCGAGGTGGGCCGCTGCCAGCTCGGCCCATCTGGTGGGGGTGGATGATCTGGTTGTCCACCGACAGGGTTAGCGACAGGAAACTGTCGGATTGGCGGGAGGCGCCCTTGCCGAGCCAACGCTCGCAGATGGCGCTCAGGAACACTTCGTTCAAGGCGTCGAAGCGGTCACGGGGGGAGACGGCGGCGACGTTGACCGCCTTGCAGCCGTAGGTCACACCGACGCGGCCGTAGTCGACGACGCGACAGATCCACGGGATGAGCCCGACCGCGAAGGTGACGACATTCTCGAGCCCGGCCTGCCAGAAGCCTGTCGCCACCCGGAGGGGTGGCCTCAGCGGACACCGCCGGTTCGGCACTCCCCAGCGCCTTGAGTTGCGGCGCCGACCCGAGGCTCAGTAGAGGAGCTCGACCCAGCGCTCGCCGGCCATCAGCTCGGCCTTGCGGCGTTGCCATTTCGCGGCCGAGCCGGCGAGGCCGGCGAAGACGGCGTCGAGCTCGGGGCGCATCTTCTCGAGGCCGGCGACGTAGACGTAGGTCTTCGGCTGGCCGAGCATCTCGAGCAACTCGCTGCCACGCTCGGCGATGGCGTCGTCCCAGGCGATCGGATCGCCCCAATGCGGACGCGGGCTGAGGGCGCGGAAAGCTTCGAAGGTCTCCTCGTCGTAATACTGCGAGAAATCGTCGCGCGCGTCGTTCATGTACAGCAGCTCGAGGCCGCTCTTGGCACCGTAGAACAGCAGCACGCGGCCGGTCCAGCCGTCGACGTCGCGGTAGATGTGCTTGACCAGGGCGCGGAACGGTGCGATGCCGGTGCCGGTGCCGATCAGCACCAAGTTGGCGTCGAGCTCGTCGGGCACCGCGAACGGCAGGCCGTAGGGACCGGTGAGGGTCAGCGTGTCGCCGGGCGCCAGGTCGCAGAGGTAATTCGACGCCACCCCGGGGTACTCCTCGCCGCTGTAGCTGTCGGTGTAGGTGCAGCGGCGCACGCACAGCACGATGCGCGGCGGACCGGTCGGTCCGCGCTCGGGCAGGTCGGCGACGCTGTAGAGGCGCAGGTGGTGCTCGGCACCGAAGTCGGGTGGCGCGGGGGCAAGCACGCCGACACTCTGGCCGACCCGGTAGTCGAAGTCGGGCAGATCGATCTCGAGCACCAACTCGCGCACCTCGGCGTCGGACCCCGTGGGTGTGATCCGTTCGCTCGAGACCACCGTCGCCGTGTGGCGGACGTCGATGTTGTAGTCGTGCAGGTGGTGGACCGCTTCGTTTCCGAGTGCCGTGGGTTCGGTCATGATCTCTCCTCATTCCCCGCGTGCGGCGTTGGCGCGGCAGCGCGGATGGGTCGACGAGCGTGGCAGGCAGAGTCTTGGCGGCAGGCAGAGTCGTGGCGGCAGCCGGCGCTGCCGCGTCGCGGGCAGCCGTAACATCCCAGGCGCCCAGCCAGGGCGTCGGGGTCGCCTGTGGCGTCGGGGAAGGCGCGCCGCCAAGCGCCCTGGACGGCGACCCACGCCAGCATCACGAGGACGAGGGCGGTGAGGCCGGTGGCGTACGATGCGAGCATCTCCATCTCCCTAACCTCCGAGGCCAGCGAAGCCCATGAAGGTGATCGACAGCAGGCCGGCGATCACCAGGGTGAGCGCGGTGCCGCGCACCACGTCGGGCGTCGAGGCGAGTTCGAGCTTCTCGCGCACCCCGGCCATCAGCACCAGCGCCAAGGTGAAGCCGACGCCGGCTCCGAGCGCGTAGGCCAGGCATTGGACGAAGCCGTAGCCCTTGTTGGTCTGGAACAGCGTCAGCCCGAGGATAGCGCAGTTGGTGGTGATCAGCGGCAGGAAGATGCCGAGCGAGCGGAACAGCGCCGGGCTCACCTTTTTGATGAACATCTCGACCAGCTGCACGGTCGAGGCGATCACCGCGATGAACGAGATCAGGCGTAGGTACGGTGCGTCGATGGCGATCAGCAGCGCGTTGATGCCGTAAGCGCAGGTCGAGCTGACCAGCATGACAAAGGTCACCGCACCGCCCATGCGCGACGCCGTCTCGAGCTTGCCCGAGACGCCGAGAAACGGGCAGATGCCGAGGAAGTAGGCGAGCACGAAGTTGTTGATCAGGCTGGCGCCGATGAAGATCGACCACAGCGGCTCCTGGGTCATGGTGTCGCCTCCAGAGCGTCGGCCGACGTCGCGGTATTCGAGATTTCGGCGCGAGCGCGCAGCCAGTTGAAAAGCAGCAGCCAGCCGGCGAGGGTGAAGAAGCCGCCGCTCGGCAGGATCATCATCACCCACGGCTGGAAGGCGTCGTGGAACAGCTGGACACCGAACAGCGAGCCGGCGCCGAAGATCTCGCGCACCGCGCCGAGCGCCAACAGCGCGACGGTGAAACCGATGCCCATGCCCAGGCCGTCGAGGATCGAACGACCCATGCCGTTTTTCGACGCGAACGACTCGGCGCGGCCGAGGATCAGGCAGTTGACCACGATCAGCGAGATGAAGGCTCCGAGCGCGCGGTACAACTCGAGGCTGATCGCCTGGATAGCGTAGTCGACGATGGTGACTAAGGTGGCGATGACCAGGATGTAGGTGGCGATGCGCACCTGCTTGGGAATGAAGCGGCGCAGCAGCGACACGACGGCATTCGACATCACCAGCACGAAGAGCGTAGCCAGGCCCATGGCCAGGGCGTTGAGTGCGGTATTCGACACCGCCAGCACCGGGCACATGCCGAGCGCCTGCACGAAGACCGGATTCTCGCGCCACAGACCCTTGACGAATTCGTCGGTGCTGCTCGGACCGGCGGCGCCGGCGAGGTGAGTGTCAGACATCTTCGGCCTCCGACCCGGTGGCGCCGGTCGCCGCGTCGTCGGCCCGGGCCGACGCGAAATCGTCGAGATGCAGGCTCAGGCGCGGGATCCACACTTCGGTGCTACGGCGCAGCATGTCGCCGATCGCCATCGACGAGATGGTGGCGCCGGTGATGCCGTCGATCTGCCACGGCTCGGTCTTGTCGCCTGGCTTCACCACCTCGATCGAGTGGGCGAGCGACGCGCCATCCGCCGCCAGGGCGACGACGAGGCGCTCGAAGTTGCGCAGGAACCCGGGGTCGGTCTCGATCTTGTCGCCCAGGCCCGGCGTCTCCTTGCTTTCGAGTACGCGGATGCCGACCACCGCATCGCGCTCGGGCGCGTAGCCGTAGAGCAGGCGGATCGTGTCCTGGTAGCCCATGCCGCTGGTCTCGATCGCCAGGCCGACCAGCCGGCCGTCGGCGTCGTAGCCGGCCCACACCCGCTCGCCATCGGCCGCGTCCTCTCCGTCCACGATCTCGAAGCCGTCGCCGGCGAAGCCGAAGGTGACGCTCGCGGCCGCCTCGGGCAGCACTTGGAAGACGGCACGCTCGAGCGCCGCCGCCTGGTTGCGCGCGATCACCGACCGGGTGGCCTCGAAGACGGTGACGATCGCCAGCCCGCACAGCACGCCGATGCCGACCAAGGCGCGGTACATCGGCTAGGTCGGTCCGATGCCGGAGGGCAGCGGCGCGGTAGGACCTGGCGCGGTAGGACCTGGCGCGGTAGGCGCGGGCGCCGCGGCGGGGGTGACCGGTGCGCCGCTCACGACGACGCCTCCGCGGCTCGTCGCGTGCCATAGACCGTCGGTCGGATCAGCCGGTCGAGGTGCGGCGTCGCGGCGTTGCCGAGCAGGATAGCGTACATCACGCCCTCAGGCATGCCGCCCCAGGTGCGGATAATCACCACCAAGAGGCCGATCAGCGCGCCGTAGAGCACGCAGCCGAGGTGGGTCATGGGCGAGCCGACCATGTCGGTGGCCATGAACACCG
>JAJFJX010000419.1 GCA_021773655.1 Panacagrimonas sp. | reverse complement strand
TTCCCGATGAGCGGCGCCACGCCCGTACGCACGTCATTCCGGACGGCCGCAGGCCGATCCGGAATCCAGGCCCGACCTCCGATCGGGGCACTGAGCCCCAAAGTTCTCCCAAGCCTCGCCACTGGATTCCGGGCGGTTGGGTCCCAGCGCAGGCGTGCCATTGCGGCACCCCTGCGTAAATCCCAACCGCCTGCGGCGCCCCGAAATGACGGCAGTGAGATTCAGCAGCGCGGCTCCAAATGACGGTGACGCGATTCACGTCGCAATGCCATGCCGACGCATCGCCCGTGCGGCGGTCACCACACTTCGTACTGGAATCGGGCCTCGATGCCGACCTGGTACGCATGGTAGTCCTGACTTTGCAGTTCCGACGAACGATCCTGCCAGCGGTAGTACGGCCCGATGATGAGCCATTCTATGGGGGTGTAATTCAGGCTCAGCGTCGCCGACTGGACGTCGTCGCTGCGACGGCTGGGCGCGCGGTCGGGGTTCTCGGGCAGGGGTTCGGCACCGGGCGGCAGAAACAGCGTCGAGTCCTCGTAGACTTCTTCCTGGAACAGGTAGCTGGCGTCCAGCTTGAGCTTGGCCGTCGGCGCCCAGCTCGCCCCTGCGTCCCATCCGGTGGTTTCCACGGTGCTTTCGCCCTGCAGGTCGGAACTGCTCAGGTTCCTGTAGGCGCCGACGTAGGCTGAGGTCTTGGCCGAGATCTGCCGTTTGAGGTTGAGCTTGCCGACCAGCCCGGAGTCATTGCCCACTTCAAGGCCCTGATTGTCTCGCTGACTGAACCCCAGACTGAAGGTCAGGCTGGTCAAGGGGCTGGGCTTCCAGGTACCCACGGCCTGGGTGGTCAACTGCTCGTACTCCTCGACGAGCCCCGCAGCCGGTTGGCGCTGCACGAACTCTCCCTGGGTCAGCGCCACCTCGACACCGATATCGCCCTTGGTCGAAGGCACGTAGCTGACCCCGAACCGGGCCGTGTCTTCATCCAGATCCTGGCGCTGCGACGAAGGCAGGGTGTGGCGCGTGCGCCGCGTATCGAACGCGGGTCGCAGGTCCACGTTACCGAACAGGCGGTACGAGGTGTCGAAGGCCACGGTGGTCGAATCGACGAAGCTGCGCTGGGTGCTGTCGTCGATCCGGTTGGCAAAGTTTTCCAGTGCGCGTTCGTCGACGACGGTCAGATTACCGCCCAGCCGGCTGCCGATGCCCCATTCCCAGGTACCGGAGACCTGATGTCCGTTGAAGTCGAGCTCGGTGTAACGATTGTGTTCGGTGCGATTGACGAAGGCCACCAGCTTGAACTTCTGCAAGCCGATTGCGTAGAAGCTGTCGAAGCCCAGGGTGTATCGGGTGATCGTGTCCTCGCGGTGGGGCTCGCCCCTCCTGGCCACCGCGGCCGAATCATTGGGCAACCGGGGCAGGTTGTTGTCGAACTCGATCACACCGGCCACGTAGGGAACGAGCTTGAACTCCGCCAGCGCCGGGAGGCTCGTCGCCATGCCGACCAGACCGCTGCAGGCCAGACAAACAATTCGTGATCCGTCCATATCAGAACTCTCCAGCCTCGTGCACGGCGCTGATCGCCTTGCATCCGCCAACAACTGGCAAGACCGGCCGTCCGGCGGACGCCCCGGCACCTCAATCAATCAAAAAAACAAAAATCAATCCATCAATAGGCGTTCTTGTCACGGAACACCATCATCACCGTCATCAGGACGATCTTCGTATCCAGCATCGGCGACCAGTTGCGGATGTACTCGAGGTCATAGCGGATTCGCTCTTCCATGCGCTCGAGTTGCTCGGTCTCTCCGCGCAGGCCGTGCACCTGCGCCCAGCCGGTCAGGCCCGGCTTGACCTTGTGACGGACCATGTAGCGCTTGACGGCCTTGCGGTAGTACTCGTTGTGCGCAACCGTGTGGGGTCGCGGCCCCACCACGCTCATCTCGCCCTTGAGCACGTTGTAGAACTGCGGCAACTCGTCGATGGAGGTGCGCCGGATGAAGCGCCCGATCGGCGTCACCCGCGGGTCACCGCGCGTGGCCTGTTGCATGTCGCTGTTCGGATTGACCTCGCCCATGTACATGGAGCGGAACTTGTAGAGCGAGAACCGCTGGCCGTTGAGGCCGTAGCGCCGCTGCTCGAAGATCACGGGTCCGGGCGAGGTGAACTTGATGATCAGGGCAATGGTCAGCAGCAGCGGTGACAGCAGGATCAGCACCGACAGCGCGAAGCTGAAATCGAACAACTGCTTGAGGATGCCGTCGGCGCCGTAGAACGGGGTCTCGGCCACCTCCAGCACGGTGATTCCCTCGACCTCGCGGATCTGCGCCTCGAACAGGTTGATGATCATGAAGTCGGGCACGTAGTAGACCGACGCGGTGGTGTCCCCCAGTTCATCGAGCAGGTTGATGGCACGTCTTGCGCCGTCGTCGGGCAGCACGATGAACACCACATCGATGTTGTGATCCCGAACGTAGCGGGCCGTGTTGCGCGAGTTGCCGAGGTAGGACTGTCCTTCCAGCGGGCCGCCGATCCGGTCCATCTCTCGGTCCTCGAAAAACCCGACCACCTCGAAGACCGATGATTTCTGCAGATTGCGGGTCAGCCCGCGCGCCGCTTCATTGACGAACACCACCACCGCAGTGCGGCGTCGCACGATCTGCGGCAGAAACCGGCGCGCCACCGCCACCGCCATCTTGTGTGCCACCAGCAGGGCTGGCGGCGTGATCACGAACCACAGCAGGAGCACCCGGCGCGAGAAATACTCCGAGTACTGGGTGACGTATCCCAGCAGCAGCAATCCGCCGACCATGACCACCCAGGCCCAGTACATGCGGGTGCCGATCGAGCCCTGGCGGCCGGGCATCCAGGGAGTCAGCAGGTCGTAGCGCCCCAGCACGATAAAGCCGCTGCCCGCCATCAGCAGGCCGATCACCTGGTAGGGCGTCTCGAACGGCTGGCCCACGGCGCGGGCAATGGCCCACAGGCAGCCGAAGATGACCAGTGCGTACAACGAGCCCTGGATCGTGGCGGCTTCCGCGGGGCGGTTGGCGTTCACGACCACATGCCTGGGAGAGATCCCGGCCTTTCAGGCGCCCGGCTGTTGTTTGATTGTGCCTGCGACACGTTGACTCACCCACCCCTGATCGTCCGCTTCTGCGGACTCGTTATTGCTCGATGCCGGGCTCTCGATGCCGGGCTGCATTGTCGATGAGATGACCGCCCCCCGGCGGCCACGGCCGGGCCAAGCATATTGTCGTTTACCCCCGCACACACAAACAAACACCCCGCCGAGTCGGCGCAAGGGCCGCATCGGCGGGGTGTTCGAAACCGCAACCCTATTCTTGAGCCTTGTCTTGAGCCTTGTCTTGAGCCTTGGCCTGGCTCCGGATCTCGTTCAGGCGGGCATCGCGTCCGCAGCCATGCCGGTAGTACCGGTAGCGCAGCGAATTTTCCTTGTAAAAGTCCTGGTGTTCGTCCTCGGCTGGCCAGAACCGTCCGGCGGCAGTGATCTCGGTCACGATCTTGCGTTCGAACCGTGCCTGCGTGCTGGCCAGACTCTCGCGAGCCGCACGTTCTTGCGCTGCGTCCAGATAGAAGATGCCCGGACGGTATTCGCTTCCGCGGTCACAGAACTGGCCCTTGGCATCGAACGGATCGTGGGTGGCCCAGAAGTGGGTCACCAGGGCGCTGTAGTCGATCCGGTCCGGGTCATAGCGGACTTCCACCGCCTCGGTGTGCCCGGTCCGCCCTCCTCCGACCTGTCGATAGGTGGGGTTTTCCAGCGTGCCGCCGGTGTAGCCGGAGACCACCTCGATCACGCCGTCGAGCTTTTCGAAATCAGCCTCGGTGCACCAGAAGCAGCCGGTTGCGAAGATCGCCCGCGCGGTCCGGTCCGGTGTCTGATCCTTGGCCTG
>JAJFJX010000418.1 GCA_021773655.1 Panacagrimonas sp. | reverse complement strand
TGCAGCAGGGTGTCCAGGCCGGGGTCGTCCAGCCGCGTCACCACCTGTTGGCGATGTCCGCCATCGAGCAGCAGTGTCAGGGTCAGCGTGGTGTGGTCTTCGTCCTGCGAAGATGCTTGCGCGGCTGCAGCCGGCTCGCGGTCTTGCCGATCCACTTGAGACTATCCTCTGACGATCAATAGGCGATGCAACATGATGCATGATCGGCGGCTGTGGTTGCTGCTGCTGCTGGCCGGCATCGGGGGCTGGCAGTGGTGGCAAGGACGTCCGGTATCGCAGCCGCCCGGGGAGCTCGCGGTTGAGCCGCCGACGCAGTCGCCGACCACCGCGCCGGTCCGGATGCACAATGATTTCGAGTTGCGGCCGCGGGCGTACTACGACATCTCCGCGCGCCTGTTGCGCCGCGAAAATTATCGTTTCGATCGGGGCGCAGCGCTGGCGCCGCTCGATTTCGCTGTCGGCTGGGGTGTGATGTCGCGCACCGAGGTGCTGGACCAGCTCGGCATCCGCCAGTCCAATCGCTATTTTCATCTGAGCTGGCAAACGCCGCCCGCGCCACCGCAGAAAATTCTGGATTCCGCCGCCAACATGCACCTGATCCCCGCCGATGCGAGCGTGGCACGCAGTCTGGATAGAATGCGCCCCGGCCAGGTGGTGCGATTGCGGGGCCTGCTGGTGGATGCGTCGGACGCCCATGGCTGGCGCTGGAACACCTCCCTGACTCGCGATGATCGCGGTGCCGGCGCCTGCGAGCTGATGTACGTGCAGCTCGCAGAAGTCATTCCCACTCAACTCCTGATGACGCAGCAAGGACCTCGATGAGCATCAAGTCTGACCACTGGATACGGCGCATGGCCGTGCAGGGCATGATCGAACCCTTCGAGCCCGGCCAGGTGCGCACCGCGGCCGACGGCCATCGCATCGTCAGCTACGGCACCAGCAGCTACGGCTACGACGTGCGCTGTGCCGATGAATTCAAGATCTTCACCAACATCAATTCCACCATCGTCGACCCCAAGGCCTTCGATTCCGGCAGCTTCGTGGACTTCAAGGGTCCGTGCTGCGTCATTCCGCCCAACTCGTTTGCCCTGGCGCGCACGGTGGAATACTTCCGCATCCCGCGCAGTGTGCTCACCATCTGCCTGGGCAAGAGCACCTATGCGCGCTGCGGCATCATCGTCAACGTCACCCCGCTGGAGCCCGAATGGGAAGGCCACGTGACGCTGGAGTTTTCCAACACCACGCCGCTGCCCGCGAAGATCTACGCCAACGAAGGCATTGCGCAGATGCTGTTCCTGGAATCCGACGAGATCTGCGGGACCAGCTATAAGGATCGTGACGGCAAGTACCAAGGCCAACGCGGCGTCACTTTGCCCAAGACCTGAATCGATGGTGCTGGTGCTGGCGGGGCCGCGATCTCGTCGCTCGCGCTGCCGCCAGCCCCGTCCGCGCCGCGGGCGGGTCCCTCGCTCCAGCGCCTCCTGCGCAGGTGGCAGGCGCCTGCCAATGCGCAATCAATCCAGCGTGGTCACCCGCACGCGCCCCACTCCCCGTTGAATCAGGCCCAGACGCTCGGCGGCAGCGCGAGACAGGTCGATGATGCGGCCCTTGACGAAGGGACCGCGGTCGTTGATGCGCACGGTGACTTCGCGGCCGGTCTCCAGATCGCGCACACGCACGCGGGTGCCGAAGGGCAGGGTGCGATGCGCCGCGGTCATCGCCCTGCGGTTGTAGCGATCACCACTGGCGGTCTTGCGGCCCCGTCGCCGGTCGCTGTAGTACGACGCCAGGCCTTCCTCGCCCACCGCACTGACTTCGGCCCGGTTGGACGCGAAGCTGGTGCAGGCGCTCAGCAGCAGCACCATCAACAGGCAGGCCGACAGCATCAGGTAACGGCAGGCGCCGCGTGTTGTCGACCGGCCTGCGTATCGGGGAACGTCGCGAGATGCAGTCTGTCGCATGCTGGGACCTGAGTGCAGATGATCGCCCTTAGTGTAGTGCTGCATGATTGCTCGAACGGATTCGCGGTGTCTTTTTGGGGCTGGCTGTGTTGCGCCCTCTGGCCATGAGTCCGCCATGGCTCGTCGTTGCGCATTGCCGGACAAGTTGCGCCGTGCCGGACTGAAGATCCGCCTGCGAATCCTGTCATCCAGGAATGCGGCACTACACTACCGGCAGCGATAGCCCCCAACAACGCGAGAACCACGCGAGGTCACGATGAAAGCCAACGCTTGGATGGTGCTCCTGCTGGCGTCGAGCCTGGGTCTGGGGGCGTGCGCCGGCAAGCGCGTGATCGTCGACACCCAGGGCGTCGACATGAGCCGCTACGAACGTGACTACGCCGACTGCGAGACCTACGCCGGTCAGGTCAATACCGGCGGCCAGGTGGCCAGGAGCGCGGGCTTTGGCGCGGCCATCGGCGCTGCGCTGGGCGCGATCTTCGGCAACAGCAGCGCCGTAGCGCGTGGCGCCGGCGCAGGCGGCGTGGTCGGCGGTGCCAAGGGTGCCGTACGTGGCGACAATGAAAAGACCCAGGTGCTGCGCAACTGCCTGCGCGGGCGCGGGTATCGGGTATTGAATTAGCCGGTATCTGGCCGGTATCTGGCCGGGATCTGACCGGGATTCAGGCGTTTCCGGTCGCGACCCGGGCGTCGGAAAAGCTCGCCATCTCGCCGTGCAGCGCACAAGCCATGCGCAGCAGAGGCACGGCGATGGCGGCACCGCTGCCTTCTCCAAGGCGCAGGTCCAGATCGAGCAGGGGCCGCGCGCTCAGCGCTGCGAGCACCGACCGGTGTCCGGGTTCGGCAGAGCGATGCGAATAGATCAGGCAGTCGCCGATGCGCTCGACAAGCCGGCTGGCGACCAGCGCCGACACTCCGACGATGTAACCGTCCACCAGCACTGGCAAACGATGTTGCGCGGCCGCGATCAACGCGCCGC
>JAJFJX010000417.1 GCA_021773655.1 Panacagrimonas sp. | reverse complement strand
GGCCGGGCCGGCGGCCGGCGGCTTCGATGTCGCCGCCACCGCCAGCGTCAAGCGCCAGGCGGATGGGATCGAGGCTGCGCTAACACGCCTCACCGGCGCCGTGGCCGGCCAACCGTTCGCCCTGCAGGAACCCGCCGCCGGGACTCTCGCGCCCGGCCGGATGGCGATCGACCAAGTGACCATGACCGTCGCCGGCGGGACATTGTCGGTCAGCGGCGCGCTGACCGAGCAGAACGTCGACGCCAGAATGCGGCTGGCAGGCCTGCCGTTGGCCACCGCAACGGCACCGTTTGCGCCCGAGCTTGGGGCGACTGGCCAGTTGACCATTGTCGCCGACGTCACCGGGACGCGCACCGCGCCCCAGGCCAGCGCCGATATCGACCTCACCGGCGTCGCGTTAGCGGCGAATCCGGATATCCCGCCGGTCGACGGATCGGCCCGCCTGAACTGGCGCGACGGCCGGCTCGACGCCAGTGGATCGGTGACCGGAATCGGCGATCCGCTGACCTTCACCGCCGAGCTTCCATTGCAGGCAACCGGGGTGGCCATCCCTGGCGATGGCGCCTTGAGCGGCCGCGTCGCCTGGCGCGGCGAGGTGGCCGAAATCTGGGATTGGGTGCCCTTGCCCGATCATCGGCTGTCGGGCGACTTACGCGTCGACCTCGCCGTGCTGGGCACGGTCTCGGCACCGCGTTTCAACGGCACCGCCCGCCTGGCCGCCGGCCGCTATGAGAACTTGCAGACCGGGACCCTGTTAACCGACCTCGAGGTGGCTGTCGAACCGCCCAACGCGTCAGGCCGCATCGTGGCAGTGACCGTTGCCGCGCGCGACGGCGGCGCCGGAACGGTGACCGGGCAAGGGACCATCGACCTCACCGACCCCGGCGCGCCAGCCGTAGCGATGGCGATGACGATTAGCGACCTCATTGCTATCCGCCGTGACGAGGCCACCGCGACCGTATCTGGCGCACTGGACCTGACCCCAGACCTGATCGCCGGGACTGTCATCGTGGCGCCGGCCGAGATCCGGCTGATTGCCAGTTCGCTGCCGCCGAGTGTCGTAGATTTACAGGTGGTCGACGCGACGGAACCCACCAGCCAGCCAGCCTCCACCACGGGAACCGCACCGGCCCTGGACATCCGCGTTGGTTTCCCCGGCCGGACCTTTGTCCGCGGCCGCGGCCTGGATAGCGAATGGGGCGGCGACATCGCGGTCGGCGGCACCACCGCCGCGCCCATTGTCACCGGCGCCCTCGCCGCCGTGCGCGGCGATTTCACATTTGCCGGCACTGACTTCGACGTGCGCGACAGCAGTATCGCCTTTGCCGGCACGACGGAGGTCGACCCGGTGCTCGACATCACCGCCGAACATGGGTTCGATGACGTTACCGTGCGGGTCCGCATCACCGGGCCGGCTTCCGCGCCGGTGATCGCCTTCGAGTCGTCGCCGAGCCTGCCGCAAGACGAAATCATTGCGCGGATTCTGTTTGGCGCCGACGTTGCCTCGCTATCGCCGCTACAGGTGGCGCAACTCGGGCTGGCGGTCGCGCAACTGTCGGGCGCAGGCGGCACCGGCATCGTCGACCGCCTGCGGGAGGTGATCGGGGTCGACCGCCTATCGGTCAACGCCGGAGATCAGGGCGCGGAGGTGACGGCAGGCCGCTATGTCGGCGAGGCATTTGTCGGTGTTCGCCAAGGCACCCAACCGGGCACCAGCACGGCCACAGTAGAACTCGAGGTGCTGCCGAACATCACGGTGGAGAGCGAGGTCAACAGCACCTCGGGCCCGAAAACCGGCGTGTTCTGGAAACGCGATTACTAGGGTGCCGTCAGCGCGGCTATCATCAACGTTCCCGTTTCGGCGGTAAATCCTTGAAAGGATTGGTGGGCGCACAAGGACTCGAACCTTGGACCCGCTGATTAAGAGTCTCGTGGTGCGACGCGAACGGTTTAACTTGCACGCCGAACCGTCGCACAAATCATAGTATTTTCAATACGTTCCCCTTGCACCGTTTACCACTTTAGGCGAACCGATTACTATGCCCCGTGGTGACTTACTGGTGACTTGAGTATCGAGGGGGTACTCGATGCCTAAACAGAAGCTGACGCAAGCAGCTATCAAGACATCTCGTTACAAGGGCGATGGCGCGAGCCGAGACGTCCGTTGGGATCTCGGCCTGCCAGGGTTTGGTTTGCGCGTCTATCCATCCGGCCGTAAGGCTTTTGTCCTGTCATACCGGAACCAGGCTAATCGCAAGCGCATGATGACGCTGGGCGACTTCGGTGTCTTGACCTTGGACCAAGCTCGTAAACGAGCGCAGAAGGCACTCGTTGCAGTAGAGGACGGCGCCGACCCGCTGGATGAGAAAGCAAAACGCAAGACTGGCAGGACATTTGGCGACCTGAGGGCCGAATACCTCGACCGCCACGCAAAGGCGAAGAAGAGAAGCTGGCGCGAGGACGAAAAACGGCTGGACCGTCACATTCCGTCGTCTTGGCGCAGTCGGCAGGTTGAGGCGATACACCGTGAAGACGTAGCACGCCTGCACAGCAAAATAGGCGCAAACCACCCCTACGAGGCAAATCGGCTGTTGGCATTGCTCGCCGTCATGTTCCGGTTGGGCGCGACTTGGGGGTTCACCGCGGCCAACGCCGACAATCCAGCAACACGCATCGATCGCTTCCCGGAACGGAAGCGCAAACGATACCTCAAGCATGAAGAGCTACCTGGGTTGGTCAAGGCGATGGATGGCGTTTCAAGCATCTATATCCGAGGAGCTCTGTGGCTTTACCTACTCACGGGGATGCGCAAATCGGAGGTCCTTTCTGCCCGGCGGGATCTGGTGGATTGGGAACGCGGCATTCTCTCGTTATCGAAAACCAAGTCAGGCGAGGAACAGGTTGTGGCGTTGAGCGCCCCTGCCCTCGCTGTATTGCGCTCGCTGCCGGAGGAGCCCGGCAAGGATGGCGAGCCTCCTAACCCATACTTCTTTCCAGGCCAACGCAAGGGTCGGCACCTGGTCAACATCGACATCGAGTGGAGGGCCGCCCGAAAACGCGCCGGCCTGGGAGATGTCAGGTTGCACGATTTACGGAGAACCGTCGGCAGTTGGATGACGCAACGTGGCGTCGATTTGAACACCATCAAGGCCACGATGCGCCATGCAGATTTGAACACCACGTTGATCTACGCCCGCCTCGGCGAGGACCCCGCCCGCGATGCATTGGAGGCACACGGGGCTGAGGTCATGAAGTTGGCGGGCAAGCGGGTGGTCGACGGACAGATGCCCGGCTAGGTGTTCGAGATGGCGCGGCTAGGGTTGATCGCCCGAACCCCGGTACCGCACCGGATTGCCGCGCCGCCCTTTGCGGAGTACCAGCGGAGGTGCGGTATGTTCGATAGGACCAAGAGTCACGCGACCTTCGACGAGATCGACGAGGCGTACTACGAGGAGAACCGCATCGAAACCGGCTGTGAGCGGGGAGAGT
The DNA here is from genome assembly GCA_021773655.1 of Panacagrimonas sp. GTDB lineage: Bacteria > Pseudomonadota > Gammaproteobacteria > Nevskiales > Nevskiaceae > Panacagrimonas. Next base: position 4,275 of record JAJFJX010000417.1, on the reverse strand, counting down.
TGGTGCGTGACTTGGTGCGTGCCGCGTTCCGCCTCGAATTCCACCAACGCGAGATCGGCTGGAACCCTAGCAACGTCGAGGAAGAGATTTACCGGGAAATGGGTGAACCGCACCTCACTAACCTGGGCAAGCCTGTTGGCGATCTCATTGTGGGCAAAAAGCGGGTCCCGTACTGCGAGGAACGGTTGTCCGAGTTTGAGGTCTTCACCTTTGACTTGGCGGCGTTTCGAAGGAACTGCCCGAATGCCCCCGCCCCGTCAAAGATGGACCCCGAGAACCCTCAATTCGATCCGGATGCGATCATCTACGTGTCCCTGATGACGTTACTGGCGGACGAAATACTTCATCGCAACGTACCTGGAGCGACCGACAAGGAGATTATCAAATCCCTTGCCAATCGAGGGTTCGAAGACTTCTCCGATCAGTCCCAACGGATCCTGTGCAACTTGTCGATCACCAAGGACGCGTTCGCACGTTGGTTGACCGCACACGATCTCGAACCGCCGAGGTTTTGGTTCGGCGACGATCAGGACGCGGAACCGGACGTACGCGTTAAAACCAGCTACGCGGCCCATGATGCCGCACATCGGAGGGAGAGAGGACGGCGCCCGACGCGAGAACAAGACGAACAGTGGGCGATTGAAAACGGGGTGTCCCGCGAGAGTGCGTTTGCTTACCGCAAAGAGTGCCAACAACCCGAAGATGATACCAAAGGTGGCGCACCGCGCCGGACGCCAATTGCCGGCGGATAACTAGACGCCCGAGTACATTCAATTCGTCTAGTTAGTCGAAAAATAGCGGAAAACCGCCACAAATAACTAGACGAGAAGAACTAGACCGCGAAGTCTTTGACCGTTCAGTTTTCCATTTCGCACATTCCTTGCATCATTTGCTAGGAGAGTGCAGTCGATGGCAGCTGACCCCCACAATATCAACCAACACCCTACACCCCCGAATCCGACCGCGGCTGATCTAAACCCCAGCTATTACAAGGATCACGATGGCGCCCGAAGCGGTCGTCGTGCCGCGGGCGGTAGAAACAGCGAGGTCGGATCGGCGCACCGGCGCACCGGCTTTGTTGACGAAGACGCTGACGCCAATAGCCACCTCTTCTGGCACGCCCTAATACCCGAAACCGAGGCGGCCGGATTTTGCGGCTTAACGACCAGGACGATGCAGGCTCTTCGCCAACGGGGCGGTGGGCCAAAGTTCGTCCGGTTATCGGCGCGTTGCCTTCGCTATCGCCGTGCTGATTTGAAAGCGTGGGCAGACCAACGTCTTCGCGCATCCACTGCAGAAGCAGCCGCCTAACCCAGAAACGCGAAAACCCCGACCGGCAAAGTCGGGGCTCGCATGTTTTCATACGGGTACGGCGGTTCTGATCACTCCCTATTTAGCGCGCATCAGCGCCGTGGGCAACCGCTGTTACCCGTCAGCCGACAGGTAACAAATGACCAATAGTTCCAGCAGCCAATCCGACACCATTCATAACCCCCAGTTCCGGCGTTCTTGGACACGCACAATCCCGCTGTCCGACGTTGAGCGGCGTCTCAATGAGCTTCGCGCTCAATACGGAAACATCGAGGGCCGTGAGATCTACCTTGCCGAGCGCCGGGCCCAGCTGGGGTGGCGGCAATGACGAGCGGCCCGATCCAGAGCATTATTGCGCGGCACTGGTTTGGCCGCGGCCGGCCATCGATGGCCGATCCGCTGCAACGCGTTCGTTTCCAACAACTTACGACCCACCTGCACGGGCTCGGCCCGCGCTCGGTTGGCGAATTCCTTGAGGAAATCATCACCGCATGGCCAGTACCGGCTGGCGACGTCCTGGAGCGCCTTGAACGATATGCCGGACTCGACCCGGATATCGTCCGTACCGTCGGCGTCGACAGGTTTCCGTCACCACCATTGTACGGGCTGGCCGAGGAGGACGGCAACGCGACCGCCGTCGCCGCCGAATGAACGCGCCAAAGTCGCCGCCCGTTGGGCAATGGGGCGCATAGTAATGCTGCCCAAGCACAGCGCCGCCGATCTGTCAGATCAACTGGCCCAGAACGCCCTGACGTTGTGCCGGGCATTGTTGCCTGCCGGTCGGCGCGACGGGTCTGAGTGGCGCGTGGGCGACGTGTCCGGCGAACCCGGGCAGTCGCTAGCGGTGTGTGTTCAGGGCCCGAAGGTCGGCGTATGGCGCGACTTCGCGTCGGATGAAGGCGGGGACTTGCTCGACCTCGTGGCGGCCGTCAAGCGGCTATCGACCAAGGAGGCCATGGCTTGGGCACGCGAGTTCTTGAACTTGCCTCGCGACCAAGTCGTCAACGGCCGCCAACAGGTAAACCGCGCTGCAGCCAAACCGGACCGGCGCGAAGAAGCCAAAGCCATCGCCGCCCGGATGAAACCGATCGAGTGCACGGCCGCGGCGAGATACATGGAAAGCCGCAGTATCGACCTGCGCAATCTCGGCCCCGACGCTGGGGTCACGACGTGGACGCACCACGGAAACCCTGAGGCAGCGTTGACGGTGGCGGCTCGCGGCACCAACGGCGAAGTCGTCGCCGTGCAACGCGTATTCTTGGTCGGCGACCGAAAGGCAACCATGAACGAGCGCAGGCCAAAGCAAACCGATGGCCCGGCCGGGTTGTCGGTCGGCTGGCATGTCCCAAGCGTCGCCGTGCAAGCTGACCGAGTGCTGTTCGTTGAGGGTCCGGAGGACGCGGCAACGGCCGCCCAAGTTACTGGGCTGGAGGCACACGCGACCCTGGGGATCAGGAACTTCGCTTCCGCGATCATCGGCATGGGCGACGATACCCGACAGTTCGTCCTGGTTGCCGATCCCAAGGGCCACGAAGATGCCGAGAACGCATTGACCGCACAGCTTCGCAAGCTGCGCGAAGCCGGTATCGATGTACTGTTCTGCCGGCACGACCGGCACGATTTGAATGCCTTGCTGTTGGCCGACGGCGCGGACGCGGTGCGGTCGCTGATCGACAGCGCCGGGCCGCCGCCGGTGTCGCAGGTGGAAGACGCCCCCAAACGGCGCTTCCCGCTCGTACCGTTCAATGACGTGAAGCTCAATGAAGATCCCGCGTACCTGGTGGAAAAGCTATTGCCGGCTGAAGGGCTGTGCGTCGTGTGGGGGCCGCCCAAGTGCGGCAAGACGTTTTGGGTCATGGATCTGATACTGCATGTCTCGCTTGGCTGGCAGTACCGAGGCTTGCGGGTTCAACAAGGACATGTCGTTTACATCAGCTGTGAGGGTGCACGCGGCATCGGGCAACGGGTGGAGGCTTTCCGCCGCTCGAAACTTGCGGAACACAACGGCAGAGTGCCCTGCGATTTCTTAATCTCGCCACTGGATCTTGCCAGCGAGCACGCTGAGCTGATTGCTGACATCAAGGCGCAGACCACAAAAGCTCCCACCATCATCGTCATCGACACCCTCAATCGATCGTTGGCGGGTTCGGAGAGCTCGGATGAAGACATGGCCAATTACATCCGTGGCGCCGATGCGCTGCGGGATGCGTTCGGCTGCCTGGTTCTGGTGATCCACCATTGTGGCCACGACACGACCCGACTGCGCGGACACTCGTCCCTAATCGGTGCCTTGGATTGCCAGATTTCTGTCAAGCGCAATCAGGCTGAGCAAATCAATACCCTTGTCGAATGGATGAAGGACGGCGCCGAGGGCGAGAAGACAACCAGCGTGCTCGAAGTGGTTGAATTCGGGCGGGACATAGCGGGACAAAAAATCACCTCATGCGTTGTCCGGTCCGCGGGCAACAGCATGGTCAAAGACGGGCGTCGGCGCCCTCGCGGACAGGCCGGAAAGGCGCTTGAACTCTTGGAAAATGCCATCATCGACGAGGGCGAAGTGCCGCCACCGAGCAAGCAGATACCGGGACAAAAACGAATTGTCCCTCTCAGCCGCTGGAGAGCCCTCTGCTACGCCGGCCTACTCGTCGAGCGGGACAACGAGCGGGACAAAAATGACGCCGCTCGCAAGGCGTTTAGCCGGGCCTCCAGGAAGCTCCAAGAGCTTGGATTCGTTGGATATTGGGAGGGGAAGGTCTGGCTTTGCGAAGAAAATGGGACAAGCGGGACATGACCGGGACCAGTTTTGATCCCGCCGCGGTACCTCTAGCCAAAGCGGGACGGACAAGGGCCCCGTCCTTAAGGACGGGCCCGTGTGTCCCACTTGGGCGGACTGCCAACTGACGGAGAAATGATATGCACGAAACAGCGGCAACCATCATCGCCAAGAACTCAACCGAACGGATT
>JAJFJX010000416.1 GCA_021773655.1 Panacagrimonas sp. | reverse complement strand
TAGCTGGCCGCGACGGCGCCGGCCTCACGGCCGGCTTCCAGGATCGCTTCGAGTTCGGCGTCGTTGATGAAGGGAATGATCGGCGAGGCCATCACGATCACCGGCACGCCGGCCGCGGACAGCCTGCGGATCGCACGCAGGCGCGCCCCCGGCGAGGCCGCGCGCGGCTCCAGGGTGCGCTTGAGCTCATCGCGCAGGGTGGTGAGGGAGATAGCCACCATCGCCAGCCTGGCGCCGGCCATTTCGGCAATCAGCTCCAGATCGCGACCGATCAGCGAGGCGCCCTTGGTGACGATGCCCACCGGGTGGCGATAGGCGCTGAGCACTTCGAGCAGGGAGCGAGTGACCTTGTACTCGCGCTCGATCGGCTGATAGGGATCGGTGTTGGCGCCCAGCGAGATCATCGCCGGTGCGTAGCCCGGCTTGCGCAGCGCCTGTTCCAGCAGCTCGGCGGCATTCGCCTTGTAGAAGAGCTTGGTCTCGAAGTCGAGACCGGGCGATAAATTCAGGTACGCGTGGCTTGGTCTTGCATAACAGTAGACACAAGCGTGTTCACATCCACGGAACGGATTGACGGACTGTTCGAACGGGATGTCGGGCGAGGAGTTACGGGAGATGATGGACTTGGCGACTTCAGCCGAGACGGTTGTCTTCAGAGCGGGTGGCTCGTCGTCTCCAGCATCCCATCCATCGTGCTCTGGAACCGTCACTCGGCTGTCGAACCTGCCGGCCGGATTGCTGCTGGCGCCGCGACCTTTGATGACCTTGTCGTCGTTCATGTTGTTGCTGCGCCGTCGCAGGACCCCGCGCTACGCCGCGGCCGCTTCCGCCGCCCTTGACGCATACGAGCAAGGCAGCTGGCGACGGAAGTGGGAGCAATTCGTTCCCTTCATCGCCTTTTCCCCGAAGGTCGGAAAGATCATCTACACCACCATCGTCATCGAGAGCCTGCACGGCCAGGTCCGCAAGACCATCCGGAACAAAGGCCATTTCCCAGATGATGACGTGATTATCCTTGAAACTCGGCCGCCCCCACCAACCGGTCCGTCATGCCCGCGAAGGCGGGAATCCAGTGATCGGAACACACGCTATTTCGGCTCTGAATGCCCGCTTGCGCGGGCATGACAGAAGCTGGCCGAGGTTTTTGGATGATCGCGAACGATGATGCGGCCATTCGGCCCGCCGGGTTTGCGCTCCGCTTCAACCCAGGCTCCGGGTTCCGGCGCGCGAAGCGGGCGCAGGCAGGACGTGTGGGAATCGAGGATGAAACCGTGCCACGACGCCATGGTGGCGGTGGAGTTCTTCGTTCCTCGTGGCACAGGCAGGCCCTAAGCTGTCGCTCTGCCTGGGGAGTCTGAGGCCATTGATGTCCGTTACCGAGTACTTCATCGACAGCGCTGCGGCGTTGGACCTGCAGCTTGCCGAGGCGGTGGCGTTTCGACTGCGTCAGGCGGTGGCGCAGCGGGGACGTGCAGTGCTGGCGGTCTCGGTGCCGGAGCAGGCTAGTGGCTGGTTGGGGTGTCTGGCCCGGATGCGTCTGGACTGGACCTCGGTGCAGGTCTGCCTGACCGACGAATGCTGGGTGCCGCGGGGTTCGACGCACAGCCGTGAAGGACGCCTGCGACGAGCGCTGGCGGTCGGCGACGCGATCGAGGCGCGCGTCCTGGGTCTGCACGCGGACGAGTCCAGGCCGATGGCGGCAATCGCATCGCTGTGCGAGCGCTGGCAGGGGTGGCCGCGGCCCTTCGACGCGCTGGTTCTGGAGGTCGGCGCAATGGGCGAGGTTGCGGCGCTGTTCGCAGACATGCCCGGCCTCGGGGCGATGCTGGACCCGACGTGGAAGCTGCCGATGGCCACGTCCACGGCGCCCGGACCGGCGCCAACGGAGCGCATCAGCCTGACCCTGCGCGGCCTGCGCGAGGCGCGCGAAGTGTTTCTGCTGGTTCGTGATGCGCCGGCCCGCGAGGCGTACGAGGCGGCCGGCCACCAGGCCCATGCCGCGGCCTGGCCGCTGACCGCGCTGCTGCGCCATCTCGAGGCGCCGGTCCAGGTGCTGATGATCGATCCCTGAGCGGCTTCGGGCACGTCCCTGTGGAGTGCTTCGCAACCACGGGGCCTCGTGCGCGAGCGGTTTCTGGTGTCTGGTTTTGATGTCTGGCACGGCGCGACGAGGAGGGTCCATCGTGGGCCCATGGCGAGCCGGCGCAACGCAACCGGGCCAAGAAGGCGCCGCGAATCCGTTCAAGCAGGCGTGCAGCACTAAAATGGCGACCTGCCCGGGGGCGGCCGCAAGTCTGGTTGCCTGCCCGGGTCAGTGCCCCGATGCGCAAGGAGAATTTCTGCATGAACCTCGCCCAATTGCTGGTTCGCGCCGCCCGGCTGTTCCCTGATCGACCCGCGCTGTTTCATGGCGAGGATCTGATCTGTGATTACCGCCAACTGGGTGAGCGAGCGGCACGGATCGCCGGCTATCTGGCGCGCGACTGTGGCCTGGAGCCCGGCGAGCGGGTGGCGCTGTTCATGGGAAACGTGCCGGAGTACCTGGAGCTGTTCTACGGGATCTGGTACGCCGGTCTGGTGGCGGTGCCGATCAACGCCAAGCTGCACCCGCGCGAGGCGCAGTACATCATCGAAGACGCCGGTGCGGCAGTGGTCTTCGCCACGCCCGATCTTGCTTGCGCCCTGCAGCCGCTGACCGCGCAGATGCCCGCAGTACGGCAGTTGCTTTGCGTCGGCAACGCGGATTACGAGCAGGTCTACGGCGGCCGGCCGCTGGCTGCGCGCGACCGCCTGGCCGATGATCTGGCCTGGCTGTTCTACACCTCGGGCACCACCGGTCGGCCCAAGGGTGTGATGCTCACGCATCGCAACCTGCGCACCATGCTGGCCTGCCACTTCACCGACGTTGCCGACAGTGCGCCCGAGGATTGCGCGCTATACGCCGCGCCGATATCGCACGGCGCCGGCATGGGCAATTTTCCACACATGCTGGTGGGCGGTCGCCACGTGGTGGCGCGCTCGTCGAATTTTGATCCGGCCGAAATCGTGCGGCTGGCGGCAGTGCACCGAAACGTCTTCATGTTCGCCGCACCCACCATGGTCAAGCGTCTGGCCGAGCATGTGGAGGCCAGCGGTGCCGACCCGTCGGGGTTCAAGACCGTGCTCTACGGCGGCGGGCCGATGTACCTGGAAGACATCCGCCATGCACTGCGGGTGATGGGAAATCGCTTCGTTCAGATCTACGGCCAGGGCGAGACGCCGATGACCATCACCGCGTTGTCGCGCCGGCAGCTCGCCGACCACCGGCACCCGCGTTACCTGGAGCGCATCGCCTCGGTGGGCGTGGCGCAGTCGATGGTCGAGGTTCGCGTCACCGCTGAGGACGGCCGCGATCTGCCGGAGGGCGAGGTCGGCGAGATCCTGGTGCGTGGAGACACCGTGATGCAGGGCTACTGGAACAATCCGGAAGCCACCGACAAGGCCATCCGAAACGGCTGGTTGTACACCGGTGACATGGGCTGCTTCGACGCCGATGGATTCCTGACGCTGAAGGATCGCTCCAAGGACATGATCATCAGCGGTGGCTCCAACATCTATCCGCGCGAGATCGAGGAAGTGCTGCTGTTGCACCCCGGCGTGCACGAGGTCTCCGTGGTGGGCCGCAAGCACGTCGACTGGGGCGAAGAAGTGGTGGCCTTCGTGGTGGCCAGGCCTGGGGCCAGCGTCAGCGCGGCCGAACTCGATGCGCTCTGCCTGGATCACATCGCGCGTTTCAAGCGCCCCAAGCATTACCGCGTGATCGAAGCGCTGCCCAAGAGCAACTACGGCAAGGTGCTCAAGACCCGCCTGCGCGAAATGCTGGATCAGGAAGCCCCGGCAACTTGAGCCGACGCAGGGCCGACGCAGAATCGGCGACAATCGCGTCATGTTCGCAAGACCGGCTGCAGACCGGTCCCGGCAACCACCAGCGGGCGCCACAAGGCCCCACAGGGCGTGATGAGGAGCATGTGAAGCCGGGCAGATTCCAACGCCGTCGTTGTTGTCGTCGTCGTTTTCGTGACGGGCGAACATGACCGCTGGCCGTGACCAGGGGGCGGGCGACGCACGTGCCTTGCGCGAGGCGCTGGCCGAGCTGGAGTTCATCTTCGACAACGTGTTCGTGGGTGTCTGCTACACGCGCGAGGACCTGATCGTGCGCTGCAACCGGCGTTTCGAGGAGATGTTCGGCTATCCACCGGGTGCGCTGACCGGTGCAGACGTGCGGGTGCTGTATCCGGCAGGCGAAGACTGCGAACGAATCGGCAAGGTAGACCGCGAGTCACTGCTCGCGCAGGAGAGCCATTCCGGCGAGCGCAAGATGCAGCGGCTCGATGGCGGGCTGTTCTGGTGCCAGGTCTCGGGTCGCTCGCTGGATCACGAACGCCCGGAGCGCGACCGCATCTGGATCTTCCAGGACATCTCCGACACCCGGCGCGCGGCCGATTCGCTGCAACGCGCCAACGAGCGTCTTGAGAACCGGGTGCAGGAGCGCACCGCCGATCTTCGTCGTGCCTGCGAGGCGCTGCGCGAGGAAATGGAGATCCGGCGCCAGACCGAAGAGGAACTGCGCGCCAGCCAGGAGAAGTATCGAGCGCTGTTCGAGAGTTTCCCCATCGGCATCTCGATCACCGATGACGAGGGCCAGGTGATCGAGATCAACCGCAAGCTGTCTCGCATCGGCTCGCTGCCAACCGTCGCGCGCATCACCAGCGATCTGGAACTGCGCTCGGTCAACGCCGTGCTCATCCGCCCGGACGGCGAGCCCTGGCGCCACGAGGATCTGCCCAGCACGCGGGCCATCCAGCAGCAACGCGTGATCTCCGATGTCGAGGTGGGCGTGCGCTACGGCAATGGTCGCCTGCGCTGGTTCCAGGTCACCGCCGCACCCATTCCGGTGCGTGGCTATGGCGCCATGGTGGCCTACACCGAAGTCACCGAACGGCGGCGCCTGGAAGAACGCGACAAGACCCAGCAGGCCGAGCTGGCGTGGGTGTCGCGCCTGAACACGATGGGCGAAATGGCCGCGGCGCTGGCGCACGAGCTCGGCCAGCCGCTGGCGGCGACACTCAATTACCTGCATGGCTGCCAGTTGCGCCTGAAGGGGGGCGACTACGACCGCAAGCAGTTCGACTCCGCCATATCCCAGGCGATCTACCACGCCGAACAGGCCGGCGCCATCGTGCGCCACGTGCGTCAGTTCGTGCGCAAGCACGAGCCCGAATCGGTGCGGGTGCAGGTCAATCAGCTGATCGAGCAGATGCTGTCGTTCCTGGAGTTCGAACGCCGGCAGTCCCGGACCGTGCTGCAACTGGACCTGGCCGAGTCGTCGCCGGTGGTGTGGGTGGATCCGCTGGAGATCAAGCAGGTCCTGATCAACCTGCTCAAGAACGCCTTTGAGGCGATGTCCGACCTGCGGCCCGAACAGCGAATCATCGACATCTCCACCGCGGTGCTCGGCGCCGAGGTGTCGGTGGGCGTTTCGGACCGCGGGCCGGGCGTCGGCAAGCAGAAACTCACGCGGATCTTCAGTCCGTTCTATACCACCAAGCCCAAGGGGATCGGCCTCGGACTGGCGGTGTGCCGGTCCATCGTCGAGTCGCACGGCGGGCGGCTGACCGTCAGTCGCAACGAGCACGGTGGTGCTGCCTTCGCATTCACCCTGCCCATTCGAGAACGCCCATGATCCAGGTTCGCACGCCGCCAAAACGCGACGAGGCGCCCACCGTGTTCGTGGTGGATGACGAAGATTCCGTGCGTAGCTCGCTGCGCTGGCTGCTGGAATCGATCCGGCTGCAGGTGGAGACTTTCGATTCGGCCGAGGACTTCCTGGCCAGGGTCCCGGACGACCGTCCCGGCTGCCTGGTGCTGGACGTGCGCATGCACGGCATGAGCGGGCCGGAGCTGATGGACCGGCTCAAGGAGCTCGGCATTTCCATGCCCATCATTTTCCTGTCCGCCCACGGGGATGTGCCGCTGGCAGTGCGCGCCATGAAGGGCGGGGCGCTGGACTTTCTGCAGAAGCCCTACAACAACCAGCAGTTCCTGGAGCGCGTGCGCCAGGCGCTGGATCTGGATGCCAGCCGCCGCAGCCAGCGCCAGCAGCATGGGGACACTGCCAGCCGCATCGACGGGCTGAGCGGGCGCGAGCGCGAGATTCTGGACCTGGTCATCGGCGGCCAGAGCAACAAGGTGATCGGGCGCGCGCTGGGCATCAGCTACAAGACCGTCGAGGCGCACCGTGCCCGCCTGATGCGCAAGATGGGTGTATCCAGCTTTGCCGAACTGATGCAGGTGGTGCTGGCGTTCCGCGGGCGGGCGTCGGGCTGAGCTGGTTGTCGGCCGCGGATCTTTTCACCGATGAGTGCGGACCGAGGCCTGCAGGTGATCCGAGCAGGCCGGGATGAATGCCGAAGGCGTCTGTGCGTGGATACCAGAAAGCCCGGCATCGCCGGGCTTTCTGGTGCAGCGAAGCGCTTCAGGCTTCTGCCGTTTCGATCGCCTTGCGGATCTTCTTCATCGCGGCCGATTCGATCTGGCGAATCCGCTCTGCAGACACGCCGTACTCGTCACCGAGTTCCTGCAGTCCGGCCTTCTCGCCGTCGGCCAGCCAGCGGCGCATGAGGATGTCGCGCGAGCGCAGGTCAAGCGCGGTGATGGCCTGGCGCATGGTGTCCTCGCGCTGCTCGTGCCAGTCGGCATCCTCGATGCGGCGGATGTCGGGGTCTTCCACCGACAGATAATCCTCCGGCACGTAGCTCTCTTCGCCGTCTTCCGGTACCGCGTTGAAGGACACGTCGCCGCCGCCAAGGCGACCTTCCATCTGCAGGACTTCCTCGGGCTTGACCTTGAGGTCGCGCGCCACCGCTTCGACCTCGTCGGGATTCATCCAGCCCAGGCGCTTCTTGGCCGAACGCAGGTTGAAGAAAAGCTTGCGCTGCGCCTTGGTGGTGGCGATCTTGACGATGCGCCAGTTGCGCAGCACGAACTCGTGGATCTCGGCCTTGATCCAGTGCACGGCAAAGGAGATCAGACGCACGCCGACGTCGGGGTCGAAACGCTTGACCGCCTTCATCAGGCCGACGTTGCCTTCCTGGATCAGGTCGGCCAACTGCAGGCCGTAGCCCATGTAGCCCCGCGCTATGTGGACGACGAACCGCAGGTTGGACAGCACCAGTTCCTGCGCGGCCGACAGATCGCCTTCGTCACGCAGGCGACGGGCGATGCGTTGCTCGACTTCGGCCTCCAGCACCGGAATCCGGCCGACTGACTGGATATACGAATCCAGGCTGCCGGACAGTGGCACCGGCATCGCGGCGGGGCGTAGCGCAATCGCGGTGGTTGCAGTCATGAGAACCTCCCTAGAATCCAAGAACTTGTTGCGGTCCAGCGGACAGCGAATTTTAGCACTCAGCCGATTTGAGTGCTAAGCATGTCCGGAGTTCCCGCCGTCCGCCGAGCAATGGTGCGTTGCACATGTATCGGACAGGCACAACTCCCGGCGATTCAAAGTACGCAGCACGGCGGAGCGCGTCGACGCCCGCCTGAAGGACGACTTCGGCTCCGCTTGCTTGCACGTGCGTGGCGCTATCGGGGCGACGGCCCTCCCGAAGTTCGGCGTGCTGGTGCCGGCCGCACAGGGATAACCGCTGTTCATGCGCGGCGAGGACATGAGCGCGGCGAGGACATGAGGCGCACTGCCAGCGGAATCGGTATCGGCATCGGCATCGTGTTTCCGGGGCGTGGTGGGTCGCGGCGGCGCGACGCTCCGATCCCTCCGGGGCGGTGCGGGTGGCGCCGGAGGCGCACCAGCGGTCTATCATGCGCGCCGGCAGGGCCACATTGCGGCACATGGCGGGCGGTTGACAGGCGTTGGAACCCTATTGGGATCTCCCTGACCCGCCAAGCGGGACGCTCGCTGCCGGTTTGACCGTGATGGACCCAGCGATGCCAGCCCACGAGATGGCCAGAACCATGAAATCCAGCTACGCCCTGCTGTCCCTGATCGGCTTTTTCGCCTGCGCCGGAGGGCTGGCCTTTGCGCTCTACCTTCAGCACTTCAAGGGCTTCGAGCCCTGTCCGCTGTGCATCTTCCAGCGCGTGGCAATGGCCGCCTGCGGGCTGGCATTCCTGTTCGGTGCGCTGCACAACCCGAAGGGCTGGGGGCGCTGGGTTTACGCACTGCTGGCCGACGGCGCAGCGGTGATCGGCGCGCTGATCGCGGGGCGTCACGTCTGGCTGCAGAATCTGCCGCCCGACCAGGTGCCGGCCTGCGGCCCGACCCTGGGATACCTGCTCGAAGACATGGGCATGCCGCTGTTCGAGGTGGTGCAGATGGTGCTCAAGGGCGACGGCAATTGCGCCATCATCGACGCCGCCTGGCTGGGGCTGTCACTGCCGATGTGGACGCTGATCGGCTTCATCGGCCTGAGCCTCTGGGCGATGCTGGCGGTTCTGCTGCCGTTGATCTCCACGCGCCGCGCCACCGCCTTGCGCTGACCCGCGCTGAATCCCTTCCATTCCATCGCTTGCGAGGTGCCATGACCTACGCCACCACCGATCTTTGCGACGCCCATCCCGAAGTGCAGACCTGCGAGCCGCTGTTCGGCGACTATGGCGGGCGCCGTGCCTTCTTCGGGCCGATCAAGACCCTCAAGGTGTTCGAGGACAATGCCCTGGTGCGCGCCACCCTGGAGACCCCGGGCAGGCAGCGCGTGCTGGTGGTCGACGGCGGCGGCTCCACCCGCTGCGCGCTGTTCGGCGGCAACCTGGGGCAACTCGCAGTAGATAACGGCTGGGCCGGAGTGGTGGTCTATGGCCTGATCCGCGACAGCGGGGAGATCGCGGTCCAGGATTTCGGTCTCAAGGCGCTGGGAACCCATCCGCGCAAGAGCGAAAAGGGTCTGCACAGCGCCCATGCCGATCGTGTGGTGCAGTTTGCCGGCGTGACGTTTCGTCCCGACGCCTGGCTCTACGCGGACGTCGACGGCATCGTGGTGTCCGACGCGCCCATCCACGCTTGAGAACCGGGTGTGCAGCCCCCATTGCTGTCCTGCCTGAGGCAGGGCGGCGCGGTGCGCCGCCGTGCTCGATCCGGGCGTTGATCGAGGTGTCTGGCCAATGGGTATGTCGGATTTGAACTACAAGGACTATTACAAGGTTCTGGGCCTGAGTCGCTCGGCGTCCGCCGACGAGATCAAGAAGGCCTATCGTCGCCTGGCGCGTGAATTTCACCCGGACAAGAACGCCGACAAGAACGCCGAGGACCGCTTCAAGGACGTCAGCGAGGCCTACGAGGTGCTGTCCGACCCTGACAAGCGACGCGCCTACGACGCGCTGGGCGCGAACTGGAAGCACGGCGGCGGGTTCACGCCGCCACCGGGCTGGACCGGGGGCTACGCCGGCGCGCGCGGTGCCGGCGCCGATCCCGGCTTTTCCGATTTCTTCTCCACCCTGTTCGGTGACGCGGGCGCCGGCGGCGGCGGTTTTCGCTTTGAAGGCGAACCCGACCCGTTTCGAGGGCGCGCGCGCGGTGCTGCCGCCCCGGCCCGGGCACGCATCCAGATCAGTCTGGAGGACTCCCACACCGGTGCGACCCGCCAGGTCAGCCTGAGTGACGGCCGTACGCTCAACGTGCGCGTGCCCAAGGGCATCACCCAGGGCCAGAGCATCCGCCTGGCGCAACAGGGGCCGCGCGGCGGCGACCTGATGCTGGAAGTGGGTTTTGCCGCCCATCCGGTATTCGCCGTCGACGGGCGTGACATTGCCTGCACGGTCAACGTTGCGCCCTGGGAAGCGGCCCTCGGTGGCAGGATTCCGGTGCCCACGCTCGGTGGCACGGTGGAACTCAATGTGCCGGCCGGGGCCCAGGGCGGGCGCAAGTTCCGGCTCAAGGGACGCGGACTGCCCGGCACGCCGGCGGGCGATCAGACGGTGACCCTGCGCATCGTCACGCCGCCGCCCAAGGACGACACCGAACGGGGTGCCTACGAGGCGCTGTCGCGGCTGTTCGAGGACTTCGATCCCCGCAAGGTGACGTAGCAGGCCTTTGGTGGCAATGCGTCGTGGCAGCCGGCCCGCCGGTTTGTCGGTACGCCTGCAGGTGGGGCATGCTCCGGCCCGACCATGCACTTCGTACCGGAAAGCCTGACCCCACGCGAATCCGCGGTTCTGGACCTGCTGCGTTCGGGCATGACCAACAAGCAGATCGCCAGATCAATCGGAATTTCCGAGCAGACGGTCAAGTACCACCTGAAGAACATCTACGGCAAGCTCGGCGCGCTCGGTCGCGCGCACGCCGTGGCCATCTCCGATCAGGCCAGAACGTCAAGCAGGTCGGCGACGCCCGGGGACGCTGCGGCCGAGCCCGCGATCCCCGAGGTTGCCTTGTCGCCACTGAGCCTGCTCCGTCGCACGCGGCGTTTGCATGCCGACCGCACGGCGATCGAACACGGCCAGCGGAGCCTCAGCTACCGGGCGTTCTTCGAACGCTGCGACCGCGCCGCGGCGCTGTTGTCCGGGTTGGGCGTGACGCGCGGCGACCGGGTGGTGGTGCTCTCACCCAACAGCATCGCCCATCTCGAGCAGTACCACGCACTGCCGCACCTCGGTGCCATCGTGGTGCCGCTCAACCTGCATTTCGGCCCCGAGGACATCGCCGGGGTGGTCACCCATTGCGAGGCCCGCGTGGTGTGCGCGGCCGGGATCTACGCCGACGCGGTCGACGCAGTGCGCGACCGCCTGCACTCGGTGACCCATTGCGTGCTGCTCGACGGCACCCGCGAAGGCTGGATCGACTACGAGGCGGCGCTGAGCGTGGCGGCAGCCGCGCCGGCCGCGGCGCCGGTGCAGGAAGAAGATCCGATCTCGATCAATTACACCAGTGGCACCGGTGCCCATCCCAAGGGGGTGGTACTGAGCCATCGCAATGCCTGGATCAATACCGTGGGCGTCCTGCTGCACTGGCCGATGCAGTGCAGTGATCGATACCTGTGGAACCTGCCGATGTTCCATGTCAACGGCTGGGGTTTCGTGTGGACCGTGACCGCTGTCGGGGCCACGCACGTGGTAACCGGCAGTATCGAGGCCGAGGATCTGGCCGAACAGGTGCGATGCGAGCGCATCACCACGCTGTGCGCCGGGCGCGCCACGCTGGCCGGTCTGCGCGCGCTCCATACCCAGCCGCTGGACGTCTGTCCGGGCCTGCATACTCGCGTGCTGATTGCGGCCGCCGCGCCGTCCGCCGGGCTGATCCAGCGGGTCGAATTGCACTGGGGCTGGGACATCACCCAGGCCTATGGCCTGTCGGAATCCTCGCCGTTCCTGACCGTGTGTGAATCGCGCCCCGAGCACGCTGCCCTGGACGACGCCGGGCGTTACCGCATCAAGGCGCGCCAGGGCGTGCCGTTGCTGACCGGCTGCGAGTTGCGGGTGGTGGACGAGGAAGGTCTGGACGTGCCTGCCGATGGCCAGACCCTGGGCGAAGTCGTGGTGCGCGGGCCGATGCTGATGAAAGGCTACTACCGTGACGCAGCCGCCACTGCCCGGGCATTCGCCGGTGGCCACCTGCACACCGGGGATGCGGCGGTGATGCACGCCGACGGCTACATCGAGATCCGCGACCGCCTCAAGGACATCATCATCAGCGGCGACGAGATCATCAGTTCGATCGAGATCGAAGAAGCCCTGGCGCAGCACCCCGATGTGCGGGACGTGGCCGTCGTCGGCCGCCCTGACGACGTGCTCGGAGAACGGGTTCAGGCCTACGTGCAACTCAAGCCCGGTGCTTCGATCAACGAGGTCGGCCTGCTGGCCTTTGCGCTGACGCGGCTCAACGGGCTGCGGGTGCCGGCCGCGATCCGCTGCGTGGAGTCACTGCCGCGGACCGCCACCGGCAAGGTGCAGAAATACCGGCTGCGCGGCAGAGCCTGAGCCGCGCCGACCCGGGCGGGTAGTAGATTCGGGATCGCGTCCGGCCTAGTGTAGGACTGCATTCTTCGAGGACATGATTCGCGAGTGGATTCTTGTATCTGGCGAGGCGCAACGCAGCCGGGCGCAGAAAGTCGTCGCGAATCCGTTCGAGAAAGCGTGCAGCACAACACGAGTGTTGTGGTTCGC
>JAJFJX010000415.1 GCA_021773655.1 Panacagrimonas sp. | reverse complement strand
ATGGCCACCGGCGGCGCCGGCCACCTCGCGCACCGCGGTGGCGACGTCGGCGCTGGCCTCGGTGGCCAGCCACACCAGGCTGCCACCCCAGTCGTAGACCGCCTCAAGGGACCGAGCCTGCCTGAGCCTCGCCACCACAGCGGCGGCGCAAGTCGATGGCAATGACAGCCGCCACACCGCACGCGCATCGCCCTGAAAATCCCAGACCTCGCCGACGCGCTGCCAGATCGCCTGCGAGGCCTGATCCTCGATCACCCGCATCGGGGCTCGCGCACCGAGCAGCGCCTGCAGCATCTGCAGGTTCTCCCGGACCGCGTCCTGGAATCCTTCCAGACGGATCAGCGCGCGCCGGTCGCGCGGCAGGCAGGCGGCGCCGGTGATGTCGCTGGTCGCGCCCAGGGCCGTGCGCAGGATGGCCAGGGCCGCGTCGTCGTCGAGGTCCACGACGCTCACGGTCAGGGCGTACGCCGGCTGCGGCAGCACCCGCAGCGTGACCTGATCCAGCGCCGCCAGCGTGCCCCAGGAGCCGGTCATGAGCTTGGGCAGGTCGTAGCCGGTGACGTTCTTGATCACCTGCCCGCCACCGCGAAAGGCCTCGCCGCGCCCCGACACGCCCTCGAAGCCGAGCAGGTGATCACGCACGTTGCCGGCCGCCACGCGCCGCGGTCCGGCCAGCCCGCTGGCCACCACGCCGCCGATGGTGCCGGTGCCCGGCGCGCCGCCCAGAAGTCCGGCAAGGTCCTGGGGTTCGAAGGCCAGGTGCTGCCGGTTCTGCGCCAGCAGCAGTTGCACCTCCAGCAGGGGCGTGCCGGTGCCCACGCGCAGCACCAGTTCGCCCGGTTCGTAGGCGATCACGCCGTTCAGGGCCGACAGGTCCAGCACTGCATCGGCCGCGATCTCGCCGAGCGCGCCGCGTCTGGAATCGCCACCACGAATGCGCAGCCGGCGACCGTCGGCTGCCGCATCGGCCACCGCGGCCCGCAGGTCGGCCGCATCGGCAACGGTCAGCACCTCGGCCGGGCAGTTCATCGGGATGCCGTCGCCTGGAAGTAATTGATCATGTCCCGGTGCTCTTGCCGTGTTCCTGCCGTGTTCCTGCCGCGTTGTCGACGTGTCTGCGGCGGGTCTGCGTCGGGTCTGCGTCACTCCCTCCGACGACCCCCATAGCTTGCCCGCATCGCAGGCCCGCATCGCCGGCCTGACGCCCGCCCCGGCGACCGTCTGCCACACATTCAGAACCGCGGCAGTTCGGGGTGCGGCAAGCGCCCGCGATGCACGTGCACGCGGCCCAGTTCGGCGCAGCGGTGCAGTTGCGGGAACACCTTGCCGGGGTTGAGCAGGCCCTCGGGATCGAATGCGCACTTGAGCCGCTGCTGGTGGGCCAGATCGACCGGCGTGAACATTTCCGGCATCAGGTCGCGCTTTTCCACGCCCACGCCATGTTCGCCGGTCAGGACGCCGCCGACCTTCACGCACAGGCGCAGGATCTCGGCGCCGAAGGCCTCGGCCTTCTCCAACTGCCCGGGCTCATTGGCGTTGTAGAGAATCAGCGGATGCAGGTTGCCGTCGCCGGCGTGGAAGACGTTGGCCACGCGCAGCTCGTAGCGCCGCGACATGTCCTGCATGGCTCCGAGCACCCGGGCCAGGGCGCCGCGCGGAATGGTGCCGTCCATGCAGTAGTAGTCGGGCGACAGGCGTCCGGTGGCGGGGAACGCCGCCTTGCGGCCGGCCCAGAAGCGCAGGCGCTCGTCGTCGCTGCCGGAAATGCGGCAGGTGTTGGCGCCGTTGTGCCGGGCGATGCGCTCGACCCGTCGCAGCACGTCCTGGCACTCGGCCTGACAGCCGTCGGCCTCCACGATCAGCAGCGCCTCGGCGTCCAGCGGATAGCCGATATGCAGGAAATCTTCCGCCGCCTGCGTGGCCAGCCGGTCCATCATTTCCATGCCGGCCGGGATGATGCCTTCGCCGATGATGTCGGCCACGCACTGGCCGGCGGCCTCGACACTGGGAAAACCCAGCAGCGCGGCCCGCGCGGTGGCCGGCCGCGGCAGGATGCGAACGGTGACCTCGGTGATCACGCCGAGCATGCCTTCCGAACCGTTGATGACGCCCAGCAGGTCGTAGCCGGGCGCGTCGAGCGTGCGGCCGCCGATGCGCAGAATCTCGCCGGCCATCGTCACCAGCTCGACACCCAGCACGTTGTTGGTGGTCAGGCCGTACTTGAGGCAGTGCACCCCGCCGGAGTTCTCGGCCACGTTGCCGCCGATGGAACAGGCGATCTGGCTGGACGGGTCCGGCGCGTAGTAGAACCCGCGTTCACGCACCGCGTCGGTGATGCCCAGGTTGGTGACGCCGGGCTGGGCCACCACCACGCGGTTGTCGTAGTCGATCTCGACGATGCGGTTGAAGCGCGCCAGACCCAGGATCAGCCCGTCGGCCAGCGGCAAGGCGCCACCGGACAGCGAGGTCCCGGCACCGCGTGCCACGACCTTGACCCGATGCTGATGGCAGTAACGCAGGATCCCGGCGACCTGCTGCGTGGTGCGCGGCAGCGCCACTGCCAGCGGCAACTGGCGGTAGGCGGTCAGGCCGTCGCTTTCGTAGGCGACCAGTGATTCGGGGTCGGCAACCAGTCCGTCGCCACCCAGGATCCGCTCCAGGTCGGCCAGGATCCGCTCGCGCGCACCCAGCACACGCCCGTCCGGCTCCGGCATGCGCAGGCTCAAGCGAGCCTCATCCGGCCAGCCGCGAGGAGTTTCGCGCCGACAGCACCTCGATCCAGTAGCCGTCGGGATCCTCGATGAAGGCCAGGCCCTTCATCTTGCCGTCGTCCGGGCGCTTGACGAATGCCACGCCCAGCGCCTCGAAGCGCGCGCAGGCGGCGTACACGTCCGGCACGGTGATGCCGATGTGGCCGAATCCGCGTGGATCGGCATTGCCGTTGTGGTAGCCGGCAAAGTCGGGGTCGGACTCGCTGCCCCAGTTGTGGGTCAGTTCCACGGCGGCTCTCTGGTTGAAGGTGAATTCGGCGCGCGCCACCGGATCGGTCGGCAGCTCGCCGTCTTCGGGCCGCAGGTAGCCGACGAAGTACAGCGAAAACTTCATCTCCGGAAAATCGAACCGATTGAGCAGGGTCATGCCCAGCACGTCGCGATAGAACGCCACCGAGACCTCCGGGTCGCGCACCCGCAGCATGGTCTGGCTCATGATGAACCCGCCGGTGGCGGCGAGCGTGTCGTTGGCGGGCATTTCGTTCATGGCGGTCGGTACGGGAATCGGGAATCGGGAATCGGGAATCGGGAATCGGGAATCGGGAA
>JAJFJX010000414.1 GCA_021773655.1 Panacagrimonas sp. | reverse complement strand
ACGTCCACCGGTGGAACGTCCTCCGGCTCGACTTCCGCCAGGTGCTCGCGGATCAGCGCGACGGCAGCGCGCCCGATGCCGGGCACGGCGAGCAGTTCATCGCTCGCGGTGTGCACGTCCACGCCACGGCGCTCGACACGGGATAGGGCGGACTCAAGGTTGATGGCCATCGGACCCCTCTACAGTTCTTGCGCGATGTTGAACAGCGCGAATACGCTCGTGTTGTCGTTGCTTACCTCTTGCACCCGCACCCGCATATCGCTGCCGGGGGCGATGGAGATACCCAGCCCAGGGTAGTCGACAAGCGCCGCGCTAGAGCCGTTCGCCCTTAGCCCCACGATGTCAATCGTTCGCCATGCGCCGTTCTCGGGTCGCACGTCAAGCCGAACCATCGCCTCGGCATTGTTCGCCGCGTCGATCATCCCGCAGCGGAAGCGCGCGAGGTAGGCGCGGCTGTAGTCCTTCGGGATCGTATAGATCGCCATCATGGTCGACCCGACAGTGGGTGTGGCCTGGATTGCCGCAAGGGTTGTCGCTCCGCCATGTACCAGAGACAACGTCCCCTCATTCGTTCCGGTCGACCCGGCCGTCAGGACTTCCATGCGGAATACGCGCAGATAGGTATTCGCCAGCGCGACGGTGGACGTGCCGTTGAGGGTCACGTCCTCCTGCTGTTTCATGTAGTTGGCGTCCAGCCCGTACACACGCACGGTGCGCGCGCCCGTGTCCCCGTCGTCGTCGTTGTCGTCGTCGCTAACCAGCGTGCACGCCGCCGCCGACGACGGGAACGTGTAGACCCCGCCGTTCGCCCACACGTCCTCGGGATCGGTCGTAGTGTCGACGTCAACGTTGACGCCGAACTTCCGCATCCAGTCCGCGTGTACCGCGAGGGGGTGGCTCATTAGACCGTTGCCCCCGCGTCCGCCTGAATGTCTACGGTGGCGTCGCCGCTGCCGTCCGTTGTTGCGGTAATTGTGTGCCTCGTGCAGTAAGCCACCGTCTATTCGCTCCTCGTGTCTAGGTGAATGCGGCCATCGGGAACGTTCGATACCACACGCGAATGCTAAGCGTGCCGTCGCCCGTCGTATATTCCGCAGCACCGTTGTTGTCGAGGTCGATGGCGGTGGCCGCAACTGGAACCGCTATGGCGGACACGGCCCCCGCTAGCGCCGCATCGGCCGAAGCCTCTAGCAGCGCCGTGCACTGAGCCTCTGTACCCAACTCGCAAATCTCAGCGGCCGCGCTGTAGCGCAGGGCCAGATGATCGGCACCGTTCGTCTGCACGAAATCGGTACCGCCGTGGTCAAGCCAAATCGACCAACCCACCGGGAAAGCCGCTAGGCCGGCGGCCGGGGCCGCTACGACAGTGATATTCGCCGCCGCCAGGCCGTTGAGTTGCGCCGCCGAAAGCTGCGTGTCCTGGAAGGCCAGCCCCGCGCCGTCGCTGTTTCCGCTGTCAAGCATGCCAAGTTCGGCAGCCGACAGCCCGCCGCCAGCAATCGCGTTGATCTCGGCCGCTGTGGCCGTGACGGCAGTGCCGGCCAGTTTGAGCGAGCCGCCACTCTCGACATCGAGCTCACCGCCCGACGCGACCACCATCTTGTCGCCGCCGTTGGTGCGGTACGTCAGTGGTTGATATGCCATGGTGCTCTCCTGGTGGTTGCCCCAGGGGACGGGGTGCGGGCTCTATCGTCCCGCACCCCTCCCTGAGTAGCCCCGAAGGGCGCAGGCTTTACGCGGTGCCCTCGGCGGGCTCGCGGTGGATCTCGGACGTCTGTACCGTGGTCGCGTCGTGCGTCACCGGAGCGGAGCGTGCGCCGCTTTGGATGGCAATCACGCCGTCGATCACGGCGTTGGCCGTGCATGGTCGTCTCCTTACGCCGTGACCGTGTGGATACGGAATGCCTCGGGCACGCTGACCGCTCCGCCGAAGCGCAGGAAGCCGACGTACACGTTCTGATTCTGGCGGGCCTTGACCTCGCGCAACACCTGGACGGAGAACTGGAGCCGGTTGATGGCCCAGTAGAATCCAAGGTTTCCGTAGAAACCGACCTTCGCGCTACCGGCGACGTCGGCCAAGAAGTCCGTGATGCGATACGGCACGCCCAAGATCTGGGCCGGTGCGCCCTCCGACAGCCCGCCGTTCATCGCGTCCAGCATGTAGCGACCGTTGCCGTCCTTGATCTTGGCCAGGTCGGAGACCGCGTCGCGGCTGAACACCAGCTCCGCGCCGTTGCGGTACTGCGCGGGCAACGCGTGAATCAACGTCTGCAAACCATCGGCCGCCATCGCGCCAGACGCGCCGGTGAGGATGGGCGTGATATCGCCGTCGTTGACGATGCCCAAGGGCTCGCCCGCGCCCGTGCCGGTGAGGTGCTTGTCGTCCTTGCCGAGCGTGCCCGCGCGGCGGAACTCGTCCACCAGCAAGCCCTCGACGTCGAACGCGGAGTCCGCAACCATGTTGCGGCTCAAACTCGTCTCGAGCTTCGCGGTATAGACGTCCGCCTCGATCTGCTCGAAGCTCGGCTCCGTGTCACCCGTGGATTCGGACGGCGTCTCACCGACCATCGTGAAGCTGACGGCGGAGCTGTACATCGTGGCGTCCGTCGAAGCTGCGGCGACGCGCGGGATCTGCACCTTGTCGCGCGTCGTGTTGACCAAGCGCGCACGTTCCTCGACAATCGCCAAGCCCGGCAAGCGCCGGATGATCTCGGCGGCCATGTCTGGCGGCACGAGGTACCCGCCCTCGGAGTCCACGCCCTCGGTCAACGTCTTCGTCTCGAAGCCGGTGCGGAGGTAGTCGCTCATCGCGTTCTTGTATTCGGGGGTCGACACGAATCGGAGCTTCTTGTTGCCCTCCCATTCGGCCGTCGTGCAGAACTTCGTGAAGCGCCCTTCGACCGTCTTGCCCACGAACCCGCCCTTCACTTCCATGCCCGTATTACCGAACTTGCGGGCATGCTCGCCGGGGGCCGGATCGTCCGGGTCGGCGTTGTTGTCGAACTCGTGACCCTGGCCCTTGGCCATGCCGGGCAGGGTGCCCCGGCTCTTCTCGGCCCACGCGTTGCGCTCGGCAAGCTTACGGTCACGCTCGGCTGCGGCCTTCTCGTTCTCTTCGGCCTCGGCAATCTGCTGCTCGATCTCGACCGCCTCGCCGATCAGTGCATCCGCCTGCGCGAGGTCGTCCTTGGTGGACCCCTCGCTCTCTACAAGCGCCTTGGCCTTACCGATGGCCTCGGCGTGCTGTTCGCGCATCTGCTTGAGATTCATCGTGTTTACGCTCCCACTGCGTCGCGCAGGCGGGCACGAATGGCCGCGCGCTGCAACTTGAGGGTCATTTCGTCACGCAGTGCGTCAGTGGGTTCCGGGACGGCCGAGTCGGCGGTTGTCTCCCCGCTCTTCTCGGTGTCCTCGGCCGGCTGCGCGGCTGCTAATAGCTCGGACAGGACCGTGATTGCGGCCTCAACGCGTGCGAAATTCGCCGCGCTTAGTGTGCGCCCGGCCTTGATGCCGGCCTGGAGTCGCGCCACTTGGTCGGTCAGAAAGCCGATAGCGTCCATCGGGGTCATGCTCGCGATAGCCGCCTTGACGTCGGTGATCGCAGCGGCGGGGTTCATGCCGATGGTCACCGGCCCCCACTCGTGCAACCTCAGCTGCTTGAGGTCGCGCACCGTCTCGCCCTCACCGCCCGCCGAGAAGCCCGCGTCAATCACGTCGTACGCGAACGAGGAGCCGTTGACGACGCCACTATCCACGTATTCCAGGCGCTCGCGATTGCGGTCGTTCATCGGCTTGACCTTGCCGATCATCTGCAATCCGCCCGTCGCCTCGGCGTACTTGCTGCGGATGGACTCGGGTAGCGCATCGCGCCCGATCTCTTCGCCGGTCAGCGAGATACCGAACGGGTAATCCAGGTCGTGCTGATACCCGAGCTTGATACGCGCCATGGATAGACTGTTGTCGCCAAGCGTCTTCGCGAACGAACCCGGAAGGACGCGGTCGCCGCCGTCGTCAACAACGCCAAAGACGCTCGGCACACCAACGATGATTCCCTTGGCGACGTCGACGTCCTTGATCTCTACGTTTGTGTTCTTCCGGTCCCACTCGTGTCGCTTGCGCCCCATATCCGCTCCCATGAAATAAGGCCCGTTCCCCGACGCTCTCGCGTCATGGATCGGGCCTTAGAGGGCCTCGTGTTCGATTCGCGACGCAGCCCGCGCCGCGCCTTTAGGATACCGTATTCGGTGGGGGTCCGTCAACCTCGCCACGAGATAGCGTGCCGGTAAGGACGTTGTGCTCGCCGCACTTGCACTTCGTCTCGATTGTCCCGCGTGGCGCGTGCTCTAGTCGCATGAGGATGCGCTTGCACCCCCAGCACCGCCACGTGAAACGGGCTTTGTTCGCAGGCTGGCGGGCCTTGTTCTCTGGCGTCTTCATAGACTGGTATGCGAGTATATCTCGACCATGTTGCCGCCAGCCTTCAGCCGCTCGACTATCAAGCCCATCGCCTCCTCCGACTCGACTAGCACGTCAACCGTCACCCAAACAACCCCCTGCGGCTCAAGGCGGATATCCATGCTGCACACCGTGTCGGCCGGTAGGCCAAGGGCGTCACATAGCCGCGTGGCCCACTTGGTGGTTGACTGCATCACTCCGCCTCCTCTGGCGATTCGATTAGCGCCAGCGCCTCGCGCAGAATCTCGCGCGTCATGCGGGCGTGAGCCGCTCGCAGGGCGGCCGGGCCGCGACGCGCCACCTCGGAGCCCGTCGCTTTCTCCCTGCCCTCTGCCTGAAGCGTGCCCCACGCCGCATTGCGCGCGGCTTCTTCGATCTTCGCGGCCAGTCCCACCACGTACTCCGAACGCATTCGACTTGCCATCACTCTGCCTCCTCTGGTATCGGCCCCACGATCGCTGAGAATCCCCGCCGGCAATTCGGGTGCGCTAACGGTTGCGCGTTGGCCTCGGCTAGCGTGCGGATGCTGCCGTCCGCCATGTCAGGGTCGCCGTGCCCCGTCCACCCGCACCCGTCGCCGTCGTGAACCCTCACATGCGTCACGCGGCCCGATGCCGCGTATCCTGCGAGCGAGCCCCGGTTGTACGCCGTGCCCGTCTCGGTGCGCGCAATAGCCCGCGCCCGCCACGGTTGGAACGCACCGGACGGGTCCGACTGGATCAAGCGCGCCAAGTCGGCGGGCGTCATCTCGTCTCGCTCGGCAATGCCTATGTATTCTTTGAGGCGCGTGCGGGTCGTGTCCGTGATATCGACGACGCGATCCCCCGCCTCTGCGAGCAAGAGCCGCACGACCTCGCGCCGGGCCAACTCGCGCGGGTCGACGTCGGTGGCGATGCCCGTCAGGACGATGGCGCGCGCGATAGACCGCGCCCACGCCTCGGCCACGACTTGCTCCAAGCCCTCGACCGCCTCGGCCGGGAGCAAGATATCAAGGCCCGGCATTGAACACCACGATGCCGAACTCCTCGTACAGCAGGCACTGGTAGCGCGCCATCGTCATCTCGTATGCCTCGTCGGGCGTGAATGGTTCGTACCCGTCGTCGTGGTCGATCAGGAAGTGACGGAACGCGCGAAGCTCTCGCGCCACGTCGCGCACGCGGGCCTCCGCTACCTCTGCGAGGCTGGCGCTCATGCGCTCCAAGTCCTCGGGCGTCATCGACTCAAGCATCGTCCGCCCACCGCGCCGCAACGATGGCGGCGGCTTCGTCCACGGCGGAGGGGGAATCGTCCGCAATGTCGAGAGTGATATCCCCCATCCACTTGAACCCTGGACCGTCGTCGTCGGCCATAGCGTTGATGCTCGCTATGGCGTCGTCCATCGCCCGCGCTAGGCGCTCGGCGTCTATCGTGACCGCCCTCGTGTTGAACACGTTGCCGTTGCGGACATCGAACGCGTCCGGGTTGCACACATCGCACGCGCCGCACGTCGGGGTATCGCCCGTCCAGAGCATGCACCATTCCACGCTACCGCACGTCGGGCATGGTATTCGGTCGGTCATGATCGGCCGTCCTTGGCGAAGCCTTCCGACATGATGCCGCGCAAGTCGTTGTCGTCGTCCGGGTCGCCGGTGCCGTACAGAATCGCGCGCTCGTACTCGCGGTCGGCGCGCTTTCGCACATCGTCCATCGCGCGTGAAAGCCCGTCATCTACGAGGTCTTTGAACCAGTCTGAGCCGAGCATGTCCTCGCTTGGCGAGCGTAGCCCTAGCCACCTACGTATGCGATCCATCATGATTCGTCGTCTCCCCTGGCGTCTCCCGCCTCGACTGCGTCCTCTAGATCGCGCCATGCCGCAAGGTCGAGCCACTGGTTCGACACGTCCACGTTCGCGACGTGGCGCAGCATCACACGGTTACCACCCTCGCCTACCTCGACCACGGCCCATCGGCTGCCGTAGAGGTAGACCTCGTCACCCGAGCGCGGGCCACGGCCTGGCGGGGTCACTAGGTTGCTCGACTCACCACGCCGCTTTGCAGCGCGCTCAGTTCGCGCACAAGCTCGCGCTCCATCAACGTCGCGAGCTCGCGCTTGTCCTTCTCGCCGCGCGCCTGAATCTCACCGGGCGGCATACCCTTTGCCCCACGCGACGCCAAGCCGAGTAGCTCCGCCGCGACAACGTCATTGCGGCTCAGGTCTTGAAGTCCGCCCACGGGAACCTCTACCGCGCTGGACGGGAGGAGGTACACGTCCCCGCCCCGCACCGGAGCGCGGCCCGTCGCTATCAGCGCCTCGTTGCGCGTCACGAGCCCGACCGTGAAGTCAGCACGCGCGGATGCCCGACGCGCTTCCCGCTGCGTCTCGAGGGCCGACACGTTCGCCAGGTCGTACTCCAAGACCATCGAATCGGTCATCTTGAAGTCATCGCGTAGGGCCATGTCGATTTGATCGGCCACCAAGCGCCATCGAGGGATGCGGTAGTTCTCCGTCCAATTCTCTTGCATCTCGTCGGGCGCGCCTTGGATCGCG
>JAJFJX010000413.1 GCA_021773655.1 Panacagrimonas sp. | reverse complement strand
TTCGCATTGCGAACGCGACGCTCTCCCAGCTGAGCTACTGCCCCGTGCGGGGGCGCGAGTATAACCACCGGCCCGTCGCTTCGGTAGTCTGTCTGGGTCTGGGTCCAAGCCCGGTCGGCCGCAGTGCAAGGCGCGAACCCTTCCTGAGGTGAAGACGCAGCGCGGCCGCCGTCGCGGTGCTGCGCACGCGGGGCCGTACCATTGCAAAACCTGGCTGAACCGGCCTGCGGCGCACGCGGCACTGAGCAGCGCGGATTCTCTGCGCGTGGAGAATCGGGCGCGGGCCGGGCGGCTGCGCACGCGGACCGTGGGTCGGTGCAGAGGTGGTCGTCCAGGCACGGCCGGAAAGGGGTCGTGCAGGGGCTCGCAGCGCATTACGACGGCGTGCTGCGCCACCTGCCAGCGGTGACCTGGGTCTGCGCATGGGCTCGTCGCGATGCATGGTCGGCGCCGCAGGAGTTCACTCACGCGGCACCCCCTTCCCGGCTGCCCGAAAGCCTGCTAAAAGGCGCGCCGTCGTGACTTGATCGGTGTTTGCTCATCACCATGGCCCGCAAGCCGAAGCCGAAGCCTCAACCCGAAGCCAGCAAGGGCTTCGATGACTCCATGGCGTTCGACACCGACGACGGTGGCGACGACCCCGGAATTCCCGAGCCGGACGTGCCGGAACCGCCCCCGCAGTCCAAATCACGCGACTGGCGGGACGTGGAGCGCTACAAGGAGTTGCGTTCCCTGCGTCGGCTGGTGGGCGACGATCTGGACATGGACATCGACCTCGACTGAGCGCGCTGGCGCTTTTTTACCCCGTTGGGGGATGCGCGAGTTTGGCGCCAGGCCGGCCAAGACCGGGCCCGGTGGCCCTGCCCGAGCACACCTTCCAGGCGCTGGACCAACAGGCGCACCCCGGCCGCGCGCAGTTCGAACGTCAGGCTGGGCCCGTCGGCTGCGGGGTTGCGCGGCGCAGCGCCATTCAAGCCGGTGGCTGACCTCGCTCGAGTCGCGCGACTGAAACGGCGGCGGCGCTGTGACCGAGCGGCGCATTGGGTTTTGCTGTGGCTGTAACTGACACCAGGTAACCCGCTCGCGCGCTGGACCACGCTCTCAGGCCAGTTGCGACGGGAATTTCGCAGGACCCTCTTTGGCCTGCAGGTCTGCTCTTTCAGGGCGGTGTGGATCTCATCCCCATGGCGAACCGCGGATATCCCCAACCGGCAGGCGAGGACCAGAGTGGCGACGGGCAAGAGACTGGACACCCCCAGCAGCAAGAGTGGTCAGCGCCTTCCTTTGAAACCGGTCACTTCTGCCTGCTGGACATGTGCTCTTGGTCGTCGATCAGATCACCCAAGTTGGTCATCGCCGTCGTGAGATTGGATGCGTGCAGCACCAGCGTCCAACGAGTTCCTGACTTTCTCTGTTTATTTTCGCCGACACGCTTGTTGGCCGACACCTTCCCCGCCAGCCCATCGTTGATGCGGTTTTCCAGCAGGGTTTTCAGCTCCTGCCAGGCCTGATTGGCATCAGCATCACCGGGAAACAAGCGTTCGAGGGTGTATTGCTTGATGGTCTTGCCCTGCATGGCGGCAAGCGCTTTCAGGCTTTGGTGCTGCTGGTTTGTCATGTCAATGGTCAGGCGGCTCATTGAATCAAGCTCCGTAGAGTGCCCAAACCCACGTTTGCGCAAATAGGGGTTGGCGGCACCGCCGGGGCCAGGAGCAAAGCCCCTTCTAATCTGTGATATGGCGCACAGTTCCGAATTGCGGCGCCGGCTCGCAGAGCGTAAAACGGCAGACATGGACACAGCGGAATGCCTGCTGCCCTGCCCCCCTGAGTCAGGAGTCGTCATGAAATACTGGATCGCTGTAGCAGGACTGTTCCCCATCACCGCGTCTGCCGGTCTGTTTGATTGGCTGAAAAATACCGTTGGCGACGTCACAGGCGCGGGCGGCGGCGTTCTGTCCGGAGGCGGTGGCTCGGCCGCGGCCGCACCTGAGATCAATGGATCGGCCGCCATCCTCGCGGTAACCCTGGTGGTCGGAATTGCCAGCCTGGTCCGACGCGCCCGCAACAAGCGGACCGACAAGGTCTGAACCCGGCGCGGGCGCGACGAGCGCCCGCACAGAAGATGACGGCGCGGCCCGGCGACGGTTCGCGCCGTTTTTCGTTGTCTGGCTTCCAACCCACGCCCGCGCATCCCTCCGGCAACCATGAACTTCGGGCGGACCTCTGCCACCGGTCCATCCGGCCGTCACTGGATGACCGACAAGACCCTGTGGCTGGCGCTGTTGCTGCTGGCGATTCAGCTGGTGTGGTCGGTCGAGGGGTTCGATTCCACTGCCGCGCGCGCCAACCCGGAAGCCTGGGCGCGGATTCCGGAAAACCGCGGATTCGCCTTTCGACTGCTGCTGATCTTCGTCGGCATATCCGCCTTTCTGATGCGGGCCCGCCTGGTGCAGCATCTGCGGGCGTTCCGGATCGCGGCGACAGATCACGCCCGAATGGCGCCGCTTTGCCTGCAGTGCGGCGTGTTCGCATTGTCCTTCTGCCTGGCGATTCCCGTTTTTGCGGATCCCTTCCCGTTCGAAGGCTGGCAATGGCCGGTCGCCGTGCTGTGGTGGCTGATGATGAGCATCGCCCTGGCGCTGGTGGCCTGGGTGCTGGCGCCGATGTCCTTCTGGCGCAGCCTGCTGGCACGTGAGCGTCGGGCCCTGTTCTGCAGCGCCGGACTGGTTGCCGCCTATGCCATGGTCCTGCGCGATCTGCTCAAATTCAGCGAACAGGCGCTCTGGTCGGGCGAACTGGCACAGCTCACCCTGTACGCCAGCGTGGCGCTGTTGCAGGCGTTTTATTCCGGCGTGATGCTCGACCCCGGGCAGGCGATCATGGGGCTGGGCGACTTTCGGGTTCACATCTCGGCGGAGTGTTCGGGCATCGAAGGCGCGGTGCTGTTGCTGGCCCTGGTGTGCACCTTTCTCGCTGCGTTTCGCACTGATCTGAAGTTTCCCGCTGCGTTCGCCCTGCTGGCGCTGGCGGTGCCGATGAGCCTGACGCTGAACGTGCTGCGCATCGCGGTGCTGGTCGCGATCGGCCACGAGATCTCCCCCGAGTGGGCGATCAAGGGCTTTCACATCTATGGCGGACTGGTGCTGCTGGTGCTGGAGTGCGCCCTGCTGTGGGCCTTGTCGCAGACCGCGTGGTTTTCGCACCCTCGCGCGCGGACCGGCTTCATCCTGGACTTCGAAGCCGCGCTGCTGATTCCGCTGCTGGTGCTGCTCGCGGCAACCCTGCTCACCGGGCTGCTGACCATCGACTTCGACTGGTTCTACCCGCTGCGGGTGATCGCGGTCGCAGTGGCGCTGGTGGTCTGCTTCGGCCCGCTGCGCGGCCTGTTGCTGCGTCCAGGTTGGTTTGCGGTGCTGGCCGGCGTGGCGGTCCTTCCGCTGTGGCTGTGGCTGGTGCCGGGCGACGCCGAAATCGACCGGATCCACACCGAGGCCCTCGCGGGCGCGCCCCCCTGGTGGGCGGTCGCGTGGCTGGTGTTTCGCTTTCTGGGCGCAGCAGTGACCGTTCCGATCGCCGAGGAGTTGGCGTTCCGTGGCTACCTGCTGCGGCTGCTGACACGTCGCCCGGGTTCCGTCGAACACGCGCCGCTGCCATTCGACTGGATCGCATTCGCCGGCTCTTCGCTGCTGTTTGGCATCCTGCACGGCCACTGGTTGGCTGGCACGCTGGCCGGCATGGTCTATGGCGTGGTGCGCTACCGCAGCGGACGCATCGGTGACGCGGTGATCGCCCACGCCACCACCAACGCATCCCTGGCGATCCACGTGCTGATGACCGGGCAGTGGTCGTACTGGTAGCCACGGCACGGCGAGTCACCACACCTGGCAGGCCATCATCCGGCGCGACGTGAGGGCCTCCTGTGTCCCGTGACAGGCCGGAGCCTCACCACACTCGCGCACGCTGTCGGCCCGGGAGCCGACCCTCACCCGCACCACGGTACGGTTGTGGGCCCGGTCCCGAGCCTCCTAGCCTTCAAACCTGAGAGTCCGGTCGGTTTGACCGGATCCGCGGGCAGGACCATGCAGCAACGCGCTGGCATGGCCCTTCAGTGCCAGCGGTCGATCATCCGCTTGCGGCTCTTGATCTGGCGCGGGGTGAGCTTGTTCTTCTTGTCCTTGAACGGGTTGTCGCCGGTCTTGAATTCCACCTGCAGCGGCACGCCCTTGAGCTTGAACGCCGCGCGGAATTCGTTGACCAGATAACGGCGGTAGGCGACCGGCAGTTTCTCGGTCTGGTTGCCGTGGATCAGGACCTTGGGCGGGTTGCTGCCCGACTGATGGGCATAACGCAGCTTGATGCGCCGGCCCAGCACCGCCGGCGGATTGTGGGCTTCGACCGAGCGTTCGAGGATGCGGGTGAGTTCCGGCGTCGGCATCTCGACCGTGGCGCCTTTGAACGCCTGCTGGACGTCGATCATCAGTTCACCCAGACCGGAGCCGTGGCGGGCGGAGATGTAGTGCACCGGCACGTAATCCAGGTAGGGCATCTTGAGCCCGACCTGGTATCGGACCTGGTCGCGTTCGTCGTACTTGAGGTGATCCCACTTGTTGACTGCCAGCACCATGGCGCGACCGCGTTCGGCGACCAGGCCCATCAGGCGTGCGTCCTGCTCGCCGACGTCGTGCTGCGCATCCACCACCACGATCACCACGTGCGCCTGCTCGACGGCCTGCAGGGTCTTGATGACGGAGAATTTCTCGATCACTTCCTCGATGCGCGAGCGGCGCCGCACGCCGGCGGTATCGATCAGCACGAAGGGCTTGCCCTCGTATTCGAACGGCACGCGGATGGCGTCTCGGGTGGTGCCGGGCAGGTCGGCGGCGAGCACGCGCTCTTCGCCGATCAGGCGATTGACCAGGGTGGACTTGCCGACGTTGGGCCGGCCGACGATGGCAACCCGCACCTCGTCGTCGCTCAGGGGCAGGTCTTCCTCTGGCGCGACGTCGGCCAGCAGGCCACGCAGCAAGGCCGCGATGCCGTCGCCGTGTTGCGCCGAGACCGGCAGCGGCTCGCCCAGGCCGAGTTCGTAGAACTCGCTTGCAGCGCCGGGCTTGTTGTGGCCTTCGGCCTTGTTGACCAGCAGGGTGAGCGGCTTGCCGGTGCGTCGCAGTAGGCGCGCGATCTCCGCATCGGAGGCATGCCGGCCGGACTGCAGGTCGGTCAGAAAAAGAATGTGGCTGGCCTCTTCCAGCGCCAGGCGCGCCTGGTCCTGGGCCAGGCCGGCCAGCGGGTCGGCGGACTCCGGCATCAGGCCGCCGGTGTCGACCACCACGAAGCGCCGGTTCTCGAAGCTGCCGTAGCCGTACTGGCGGTCACGGGTCAGGCCGGCAAAGTCGGCCACCAGAGCATCCCGGGTGCCGGTGAGGCGGTTGAACAGGGTCGACTTGCCGACATTGGGCCGGCCGACGAGGACGATCACGGGCAGGCCGGTGGACATGTCGGTTCAGGGATCCAGGCTGCTCGTGCTGATCCGGGTTTCGATGGCGGTCAGCCGTCCGAAGGCGTTGATCGCATACAGGCGCTCGTCGTCCGACACCGGCGCAGTGATGATGGGATCGGACCCGATGCGCTTGCGCGCCACGATGGCGCCGGTGGAGGGATCCAGCCAGTGCAGATAGCCCTCGAAATCACCGACCACGACGTAGCCGGCGTGGAACGCGGCGCCCGACAGGCGTCGGTACTGCAGCGCCTCCTGCTTCCAGGCCGCGGCGCCGGTGGACAGATCGACCGCCCATATGGTGCCGGCCTCGTCGGTGACGAACAGCTTGTCGCTGGATACGGCCATGTCCGCATAGTTGCGGATCGGGCGCCGCCACTGCACCTGGCCGGACTCGAAATTCAGGCAGGCCAGTTCGCCGCCGAAGCTGGACGCCACCACACAGGACTGGGCGTCGAGCAGATCGCCGTCGATGTCGGTGATGCGTTCGAGCTCGGTGCGCCCGGAGGGCACCGCCACGGCCTGCTCCCAGAGCGGTTGTCCGTCGTTCAGGCTCAGGCTGGCGACGCGCCCGTTATCCATGCCGATGATCACGCGACCGGCGCCCACCAGCGGCATCGAATTGCCGCGCAGCACCAGGCTGGGCACGGCGCGATCAAAGTTCCAGATCGGCAGGCCCTGCCCGGTCGACAGCCCGAAAACCCGTCCATCCACCGAACGCACCACCACCACCTCGCCGTCGGCGGCCGGGGCGCCGTGCACTTCGCTGGACACCGTCTGGCGCCACAGTTCGCTGCCGTCGGCACGGCTGAGCGCGATGACCTCGGCGTCCAGGGTCCCGACGTACACCGCGTTGCCGTTGACGGTGGGGCCGGAGATCACGCGCGCGCCGGTGGCGCTGCGCCACAGCAGCTTGCCGGTGTCGCGGGCATAGGCGAACACCTGGCCATCGACGTCGGCGGTGTACAGCGCGTCTTCTTCCAGATGCAGGCGCAGCCCCGAGACCCGACCGTCGCTGCCGTCACCGGCATTGACGCGCCACGCGGTGCGAGGCTGCAGCCGGGGTTCGCTGATGTCCTGCAGGGTCGCCGGCTCGCGCACCGAACCCTTCTTGGAGGAACAGGCCGCCAGCCCGAAGATCAGACCGGCACAGATCAGACCGCGCGTCAGGCCGCGCGTCAGGCTGCGAATCGAGATGGATTTCATGAAGCGCTACCGGTGGCGAGATCCTCGAACTTGAGGCGCAGCAGATTTCGGTTGGCGGTCGCCGAGTCGGTCAGACTCAGAGCCTTTTCGTAGGACTTGCGCGCGGCCTCGGTGTCGCCCCGGGCCAGTTGCACATCGCCGCGCAATTCCTCGCGCAGGCCGCCATAGGCGTCATCAACCGGATCCAGCGCAGCCAGCGCGGCCTCATGTTCCCCGCTGGCCAGCAACACGCGGGCGTATCGCAGGCGAGCCAGGTCCGCCATCGGCTCATCGGCGGCGTTCTCGGCCACCCATTTCAGGCGTGCCCGCGCCGCATCCAGACGATCCTCCTCGACCGCGTGCTGCGCCAGCAGCAGCGAGGCAGCCGCCGCATAGGGACTTCCGGCATGTTCGGCGACCAGTGCGTCGACCACCGCAACGGCGTCATCCTGGCGATCCGCGGCCAGCGCCCGGCGCATGTCCTCGTACATCTGCGAGGCGGTCTCGGCCTTGGCCTGGCTCCAGCGCTTGTAAGCTTCCCAGCCGCCGATACCGCCGAAACCGATGACCAGACCGCCGACCAGCGCCAGCCAGTTCTCCCGCCACCAGGTCTTGAGCTTTTCGAGGTCTTCTTCTTCGTCCAGATGTGTCGCCACGTTCTTCGCGCCTTGTCGTTCTAGGAATGCAGGGGGGGAAACAGACCGGCGAGCAGTGTCGCCAGTTCCGCCCGGGCCGGAGTGGCCGGCGGGCGCTCTTCGCGCAGAAATTTTACTTGAACATGGCCGCTGACGACCTCGTCCTCGCCCAGTATCAGCGCCACGCGCGCGCCGGAGCGGTCGGCTCGCTTGAGCTGGGCGCCCGGCTTGCCGCCGCCGACGTTGAGTTCGACCCGAAGCCAGGGGCCCAGCACTTCGCGCACCTGTTCGGCCAGCAGCAATCCGGCACGCGCGCCGGCCTGGCCGAAGGTACAGATATAGATATCGGCCTGGGCCGGCAGCGCCCGCTCGGACTGCTGCTGCAGCAGCAGGATC
>JAJFJX010000412.1 GCA_021773655.1 Panacagrimonas sp. | reverse complement strand
CATCGACACGGCGCACGACTTCGCGGTGGGTATCGCGTGCCAGCGCGGTGGCTTCGAGCGTAATGCCCAACTGCAACTGGTCTGACAGCACATGGACGAAACGTCTGGCGACTTCCGCGCGCAGCTCCAGCAGCGCGATCTCGGCCTGGATGGCACTGTGCCGGTGCCCCGCATGTGCCGCTTCCACGCGGCGGTCGCGCAGGTCGCCGCGTTCGATCAGCTGGCTGAAGCCCAGCGTGGTCTGTGCGCTGTCGGTTCCGGACCAGGCTCCACTGCCCAGCACGTCTTCGACCTCTAGATTGAGCTCCGGCGGCGGACGCATGCCGGCCTGCAGGGTGCGCGCGTCGGCGGCTGCGAGCCGGGCGCGCCAGGACTGAATCAGCGGATGCCGCGACTCGGCGCGTTGCAGGGCCTCGGTCAAGCTCAGAGGAAGGGTCGCGTGCGACTCGCCCGTCACGCCAGCATGCGCCGGCAGTGCGCAGAAGCACGCGAAGAGCAGCGCGATCGGTCGCGCACAGCAGAGGATGAAAACAGGCATGCAGCCTCCCGGGAAGGGATGGAACGTTCATCCGCACAGGGCGGACGCCAAGGTTCAGGCGGCGTGCAGTGGCGGTCCGCGCAAGGGCGGACGCAGATATCCGGTCGAGGACCGATCGAGAAGCGGGGGGTCGTGCAGCCGCACTCGGCGCAGAATGATGCTCAGCACCACCCAGCACAGGACGGCCAGCGGCAGCATCCAGCCATCGAGGTCGATGTCGTCCTTGCCGAGCTTGGTCGGCACGTCATCGATCAGCGAGACATCGACATCCTGGTGGGTCTCGCCGGCGTGATGGGCGTCGTGGTGGTGGCCGGCGTCGGCGAAGTGCACGCTGGCCGGCGGATCATTGCCGTCCAGGCAGCGGTGCAGGTGGGCGCCCCCCAGCCTGGCGCCGAGCAGCGCCAGACAGGCCACAACCAGCAGCCAGGTCTGTGGAGATGATCGTCGAAAGACGGACACGCGCATCGCGAAAGTCTAGCAGTTGACGTATTTACCAGCTCACGTGAACAGTTCACCCGAACAGTTCGTGGCAGGTGACCCGCTCACGTGGATCGGGCTGCGCTGCTGCCGGCACCATCGCGCTGCACCGACCGCCGACTGCGCCGCAGCGAGCCAGCGAGCCAGCGAGCCAGCGAGCCAGGGCAGCAGGAACCGTGCAGGCGAGGCAATGGCATATCGAGTCGGATTTCTGGATGCGTCGAGGCCCATGGTGGTTGGATTCAACCAAACGCAGTGGAAAGTCTGGCCCAAAGGGCGAAGCCGTAGTCGTAGTCGTAGTTGCCGTCGTACGCGCTTCTACCGCCCACGCCCCCGGGCCGACGATGCCCTTCGATTGTTCGCAAAGCCGGCCAGCAGCAGCAGCAGGCAAAGCGCCTGAGCCGTGATGCCTTGCCAGGTCGGATACAGGCCGAGCAACTCGATCTGCGGCATGGCGATGGTGCCGGCCGCCAGCCGGCCGGCCTCCTGGAGCGCAGCCACGCCCTTGCCGGTCAACATCACGGCCAGCGCCGCGATCAGCACCGCGCTGACCGAAAAGAAAGGGCCCAGTGGCAGACGCCGTGACCATCGCAGCATCTGCCATGCCAGCACCGCCAGGATCAACGCGGCGCTGGCGATACCCGATGCCGCCGC
Source organism: Panacagrimonas sp. (assembly GCA_021773655.1). Taxonomy (GTDB): domain Bacteria; phylum Pseudomonadota; class Gammaproteobacteria; order Nevskiales; family Nevskiaceae; genus Panacagrimonas. Next base: position 6,212 of record JAJFJX010000412.1, on the reverse strand, counting down.
CAACGGATCCCCCTGACCCAGCAGCGCGATGAAGAACAGGATGGTCTCGAACACCTCCCGATACACCACGATGAAGGACAGCAAGAACAGCAGCCCCAGCGAGCGGCGCGTGAGCATTGCGCCAAGATGCTGGTGAATTTGGCGCTGCCAGGCATCGGCCTGGCTCCTGCCATGCATCCATACACCGACGAACACCAGGATCACGGCGGCCGACAGCGCAGCCACCCCTTCGGTGGTCTCGCGGCTGGCGCCGCTGATGGAGATCAGGTGGCTCGCCGCAAGCCAGGTCAGCGCGCCGGCAGCCAGTGCGGTAACGGCCCCGGCGTAGACGTAGAACTGTCCTTCCGGTCGCCGCGCCTTGCGCAGAAAGGCCAGCATCGCCACCACCACCAGCAGCGCCTCCATGCCTTCGCGCAGCAGCAGGGTGAGCGCGCCCAGAAAGGTCGCAAGCCAGCCATTGGCAGGGCTGTCGGGGGACAGCAGTGTCTCGGCCAGGTCCAGATCGGCCTCGATGGCATCGACCGATGCGGCGACCTCCGCGGCCGAAGCCTCGGGATCGGCAAGCTGTGCGCGCAGTGCGGTCATGGCGTTTTCCAGCCGCTTCATCAGCGCAGCGTCGCGCACGGCCAGCGCCGGTTCGATCATCTCGAAACCATCGAGATACGCGGCCACCGCGTGCTGGTGGCCCTGTTCGCGCTCGCCACGGGCCAGGGCATTCACGGCCGCTTCGAGGTTCTGGCGTACCACGCGCAGGGCCTGCGGCGCGTCCGCCCCCGTCGATTCCCGGGCCGAAGACAAAGGGTGCCGCCGCAGCCAGCCGACGACGGCGACGGCGGGCTCGGGGCCGATGCGCTCGGCCAGCTCGGCGGGCCGCAATCCGACCTGGGCCCGCAGGCCGGCGAGCGAGGCGGCCAGTGCCGCATCGTCGCGCAGCCGTGCCGCGCCGGCCGGGTCCCGCTGCGGGTCGAAGGCGAACTGCCCGGCCACATAGGCCAGCGCCCAGCGGTCGGCTTCCGGCAGATGGTCGAAGGCCGCCATGGAAGTGCCTTCCAGGCCCTGGCTGATGACTTCGTAGAGTGCCGCCACGCTGCGCTGCATGGCGCGCTGCGGATCGGCGAAAGCCACCGGAGGGGGAACCAGCGACGTCGCCAGGGTGCCATCGGCACGGCCCTCGGCGCCGTGACAGGCAGCGCAGTGTTCGGCGTACAGGGCCTGGCCGCGCGCCAGGTCCGGCACCGCCGAAGGCGCCTGGTCCAGCGCGTGATGCTGGGCCAGGTCGCGGGCCAGGGCTCGCGCCAGATCTGCGACCTGGGCCGGGTCGGCACGCGCCGCCACGGCGTCCACCAGGTCATCGGCCTTGGACCTCAGCGCACCGGCATCCGGGGACAGTGCCGCCAGGCCCTCTTGCACGGTGAGGGAAAAGTCCTTCATCTCGGCGTACTCGGCAGCGTCGATCACCCTGCCCTGCTCGACGGCCTCGACGTAATCGACCGCGATGTAATCCAGCAGGCGCCACAGGGTGCGCGGATCCTTCACCGCCGCCACCGAAGACAGGCAGGGCAGTAACAGGCAGACCAGCACCAGGGCGCGAGTGCGGGCACCAGGCGGCACGAGACAGAGCCGCAACGGGTACGTGGACATGGGAATACCTTCGGGAATTCGGCACCCGGCGTTGCCGGATGCGGGTGACCGGGGGCGCGCGTCTCGGCTCCGCGCCGCCCGCCCCGTTTCCGGGACACGGATCAGCGGCGTTGCCGACCTGAGTGCGAGGGCGCCGACTCTGCAGCAGGACGCAACCGCGCTGGCGGACCCTGGGGCGGAGGCCGCAAACCGGGCTGGCGGGCGTCGATCACGCCGCGTGCGGTCTGCGGCGCCGATGCGTTGGGGCGCAAACGGACGGTCGGGGACATCCAAATCGCGAGCGCGCCCGGCTCGTCGAAGCCTTCGTCGGCGATCACCTCGTGGGGCCAGGCCACCGATGCAGGTGGCGCCGGTCGAACGGGCGACAAGGCCGGCGGGCACGATTCGAGGCCGCCGTCGGGCCAGCTCGCCCGCACACCGGTCGAGGCCGCCGCGAGAGGCACGCCGGCGTGCAGCAGCCCGAGGCCGAGCAGCAGCCACCAGCACAGCAGCGGCAGCCAGCGCATCGCCGATGGCGGCAGGGATCTCATCGGTCGGCGCCGGAAGCTGGCGTGGCGGTTTCCACCGGCTCGACGCCGGCTGCAGTATCGGTGGCCGCTTCGGTCCCCGGCGCGGCGCCCGAATCAGGCGAGGCGGCATCGCCGACGCGCTGCGCCGCCTGCTCCAGCCGGGCCATCGCGGCGTCGAGCTGGTCCAGGTCCTTGATCTCGGGCAGGGCCGGCAGTTCGTCCAGCGAACGCAGGTTGAAGTCGTCCAGGAACTGCGTGGTGGTACCGAACAGCATCGGTCGGCCGGGCACTTCCTTGACCCCCAGCTCGCGGATCCAGCCGCGCTCCTGCAGGGTCCGCAGGATGTTGCTGGACACCGCGACCCCGCGAATGTCCTCGATCTCGCCGCGGGTGATCGGCTGGCGGTAGCAGACCAGGGCCAGGGTTTCGAGCAGCGCGCGCGAGTAGCGCGGCGGCTTTTCCTGCCACAGGCGGCCGACCCACTCGGCGTAATCGCGTTTGACCTGGATGCGAAAACCGCTGCCGACTTCCATGAGTTCGATGGCGCCGTGGGCAATGCGGCGGCCGAGTTGGTCCAGCGCGCTGCGCAGATCCTTTTTCGTCACGCCCAGGTCGACCCCCAGCAGGCGGTGGAGCTGGTCCAGGGACAGCGGCTGGTCGGAGGACAGCAGCAAGGCTTCCAGGACATGTTCGAGGCGCGTCAGGGCCGATGCGTCCATTTCCTGTTCCTGGATCGCGGGTTCGACCATGGCGGACGCGTCCCCAGGGGAATTTTCAGCGGCGTCGCTCATGGTTCGCAGGCATCGTTGTCGGGGCCGACGACGGCCGGCGGGCCGTCTACGGTCTCCGCTGGCCGGTCGGCGTTGGCGTCGGAGTACTCATGAGGACGTGCGGCGTCGATCATCAGCTCGTCGAAGGGTTGGTCCTGCACCAGGTCGATCATCGACAGCTTGACCATTTCCAGAATCGCGAGCAGGCATATCACGACACCGGCGCGGCCTTCGTCGACGTCACACAGCGTGACGAACGGACAAGGACCCCGACGCACGCGTTCCAGTATGCGGGTCATGCGTTCGCGAACCGACAGCGGATCGCGCGAGACCTGGTGATGGGTGAACAGTTCGGCCCGGAGCAGGACGTCTCGAAAGGCGAGCATCAGCTCGCGCAGGCCGGGCTGCGGCAGGGGCGCGTCGGCCGGAACGACTTCCGGGCGTGCGGCGGCCGGATGCAGGTCGCGCCCCATTCGGGGTAGCGCGTCGAGGTGCTCGGCGGCCGCCTTGAACCGCTCGTACTCCTGCAGGCGGCGCATCAGCTCCATGCGGGGATCGCCGGTTTCCTCTTCCTCGACCGGCGCACGCGGCAGCAGGATGCGCGACTTGATCTCGGCCAGCAGTGCGGCCATCACCAGATATTCGGCGGCCAGTTCCAGACGCATCTCGGCCATCAACCCGATGTACTGCATGTACTGCTGGGTGATGCGCAGGACGGGGATGTCGAGGATGTTCAGATTCTGCTTGCGGATCAGGTACAGCAGCAGATCAAGCGGGCCTTCGAAGGTCTCCAGGAAAACTTCGAGCGCATCCGGAGGGATGTACAGATCCTCCGGCAGGCTCGCCAGCGGCTGTCCCAGCACCTTGATCCGCAGCGGTGCAGGCGTCGCGGCGTCCGCTTCTGGAATGAACTCGAGTTCGGTCACGCCCGGGCCCCGACCTGCTCCGCGCCGGGTCGCAGCCGCCACTGCCAGACCGCGCTCTGGTCCGGCAGCCTCACCTCGCCGAGCCGGGCAAATCCCAGCTTGCTCAGGATCGACCCGGCGGGGTTCCGGCGCGGCAGGGTGTGGGCGACCAGGCTCAATCCCGGGTCGACATCCCACGCCCGCTGCACCAGCTGCCGCGTCATCTCCTGCGCCACCCCGCGTCCCTCGAAGCCGGCGAAGGTCTGCAGCGCGATCTCCACCACCCCGTCGCGCGGCGGAGCCTTGAACGTGCAGGCCCCAACGAGCTCGCCATCCCAGTCCGCCAGATAACCCACCCAGGGCCGCTCGAAACCGACTGCGTCATACAGATTGACCGTGCCTTCGATGGCGTCGCGCGCCAGCGGCGGGGTCTGTCCCGGACAGCGTGCCGGCGCGCCGTCGGCCCCGATCTCGATCAGGTGCAGCTTCAACTTTGACCCCGTGCCGGCCGAAAGCTGCCGACGCTCACGCCGCCGTCGTTCCTCCACGGACTGTCGGTGCGAAGCGGATTGCGGCCCGCGCGCGCGGGCAAGAAACGCCCTCGCCGCCTCATTCCGGAATGAATCCCAGCGCCTGGTGCACGCGCATCAAGGTGGTGTCGGCGACGCGCGAGGCACGCTGCGCGCCTTCACGCAGCACGCGCATCAGGCCGTCTTCATCCGCGCGCAGTTCGGCGTAGCGGGCCTGCACCGGCCGCAGGCACTCGACCACCGCTTCGGCCACCGCGCCCTTGAGCTTGCCGTACCCCTGGCCGTCGAAACGCTCGACGATGCGGTCGAAGGACTCGCCGGTGGTGGCGGACAGGATCGCCATCAGGTTGGAGACGCCGGGCTTTTCCAGCACGTCGAAACGTACTTCGTTGCCGGGGTCGGTGACCGCGCGCTTGATCTTGCGGGTGATGGTGTCCGGCGGGTCGAGCAGGTACAGCGCGTCGGTCTCGGCGCCGCCGGACTTGCTCATCTTGGCGGTGGGTTCCTGCAGCCCCATGATGCGGGCGCCAACCGGCGGGATCATCGGTTCGGGCACGGTGAAGACCGGATGCTCCGGGGTGCCATGGGCACGATTGAAGCGGATGGCGATGTCGCGCGTCAGCTCCAGGTGCTGTTTCTGGTCGTCGCCCACGGGCACGCCGGTGGCGTTGTAGAGCAGGATGTCGGCCGCCATCAGCACCGGGTAGTCGAACAGCCCGGCGTTGATGTTGTCGACGTGCTTGCTGCTCTTGTCCTTGAACTGCGTCATGCGCCCCAACTCGCCCATTTGCGTGTAGCAGTTGAGGATCCAGCTCAGGCGCGCATGGGCCGCCACGTGGCTTTGCACGAACAGCACGTTGCGGGACGGGTCCAGCCCGCAGGCGATGTACAGCGAGATGAATTCCAGGCAGCGGTCACGCAGCACCGCCGGGTCCTGGCGCACGGTGATCGCGTGCAGGTCCACCAGCATGTAATGGCAGTCGTGCGTGGCCGACAGCGGCACCCAGTTCTTGATCGCCCCCAGGTAGTTGCCCAAGGTCAGGCGGCCGGATGGCTGGATACCGGAGAGAACCACGGGACGGGGAGCGGACGACATGCGTTTGATTATTCCAGCGGGTGGATCCCGAAGGATCCATAGAGCAGGGTTTCGACCATCACGAACGGCCAGAACAGGATCTTGCCGAGCAGGCCGGTCGCCAGCAGCCCGAGCAGGATCAGAAGCCCCCAGCGTTCCAGGTGCGACAGCGGCAGCGCCAGGCTGCGCGGCAGCAGACCGACGGCAATGCGGCCGCCGTCCAGCGGCGGCATGGGAATCAGGTTGAGCACCATCAGGATGACGTTGATGGTGACGCCGGCCACGCACATGTCGCGCAGAAGCGTCCAGCTGCCGGTCGGCGAGCCTTGCGCCTGATAGACCGCCAGCAGCGCAACCCAGCCGATGGCCATCAGCAGGTTGGCGCCCGGCCCGGCGCCGGCCACCAGTGCCATGTCGCGGCGGGGGGAACGCAGGCGGCCGAAGTTGACCGGGACCGGCTTGGCCCAGCCGAACAGGAAACCGCCCAGCCACAGCAGCAGGCCGGGCACCAGCAGGGTGCCGATCGGATCGATGTGGCGCAAAGGATTGAGGCTCAGGCGCCCTGCCCGCTCCGCGGTGTCGTCGCCCAGGCTGCGGGCGGCGTACCCGTGCGCAGCTTCGTGCACGGTGATGGCGAGCAGGACGGGGACCGCCCAGACGGCGATCTTCTGGGACAGCAGGGCAAGGTCGGGCATCGGAGAATTATACGTGTCTGCCGAAGGATCAGACCGCGCACCGGCCCGGCGGCACGGCAGGGGCCGGCCTGCGCCGCGCCCTACAGC
>JAJFJX010000411.1 GCA_021773655.1 Panacagrimonas sp. | reverse complement strand
CAGGTTGCTGCTGCACCTGGGGCTGCGCGTCGACGAGCTCGCCGCCGCCGACGTCGCCGACCTCGGCCACGACCGTGGCCACCGGGTACTCACCGTCGTGCGCAAGGGCGGCCGCCGCGCCACCCTGCCGATTCCGCCGGCCACCGGGGCCGCCCTCGACGTCTACCTCGCCGCCCGCCCGCCGGGCCCGGACGGCGGCCCACCGGCTGGCCCGCTGCTGGCCACCGCCGGCGGGGCCCGGCTCGACCAGAGCGCGCTGTGCAAGCTCGTGCGCCGCCTGGCCCGCGCCGCCGACGTCCCCCAATGGTCGGAGCTGTCGCCGCACTCGCTGCGCCACACCGCGATCACCCTGGCCCTCGACGCCGGCGCACCGCTGCGCGACGTCCAGGACTACGCCGGGCACCGCGACCCACGCACCACCCGCCGCTACGACCGCTCGCGGGGCAGCCTGGATCGCAACGCCGCGTACACCCTCACCGCCTACCTCAGCTGAGGCCCCGGACTCCGGGCACGGGTTCCGAACGATCCGGGCGGGGGACGTGTCGTTTGACGTCCAGGGCCGACCGTTTTCCGGACGAGCTGTTGCCACAGCATCTTGGTCGTTCGGCCCACCGGGGCGACCCTGGCGTGCGACCCTGCGGGAGAGGCCGCCCGTGCGGAAACCCCCTCCGTCCTCGCGCGGGCGGGCCTCATCCCCGGCCGTCACACACGGGAGAAGACCTTGATGAGCAGCGGGGATCCGATTGACCCGGCGGACCTGGCCGACGTCCTGACCATCTGGGCCTCGCCGGGCATTATCGAGGACCCGGCGCGCCCGGACCTGGGACCGGTCGCGGTCCTGACGCTGGTCCCGCAGATGACCGTGCACACTGCCGACGACTACGCCGGCGCCGAGCCGGTCGACCTGATCGTCTCGGACCTGCTGCGATCGGGCTTCGGGCTGCTCTCCCGATTGGACCCCGCCGAACTGACCGACCTGCCCACTCTCGACGGCTGGGCCGCGCAGCTCGACCCCGACGGGCAGCGCATGCGGATCGTCGAGCCGGGCGGCACGTTCTACGACGGGGACCTCGGCGCCGCGCCCCCGGCCAGCTGGCACGACGCGCTGCACCGCCGCGGACGGCTCGTCGCACTGTTCGGGAGCGCGGTCGACATCGGGGCGGCAGACCGGGGCGAGCGGATCAACGACGCGGCCGCCGGCGGCGGCGTGGTCGGCGCGCAGTTGCCGGTCGCGGTCACGCCCCTCGACACGAGGTAGACCGGCGCCGAACCGAGCTCCGCACCGGCGGGGTGCTTCCGGCGGAAGCACGGGCGGGGCTCCGGGGGCGGCGTGGTTCGGGTTCCTACCCGTGAGTCGTCGTCGAGGTGGTGTTCGGGCCGACTGTCTTCATGTCGTCGAGGTTGATGACCGGCTCGTATCCACTGGCCCGGATCGCGGCCATGATCGTACTCACCGTGTCGTGCAGGTCCTGGTGGATGGCGTCCCCGCGGTCGTAGGCGATCCGGGCCTCGATCACCGCCCGCTCGGCCGGCTCCTCGAGCCAGGAGGTCCACAGCGAGTTGACCGCGACGCCGGCCTCACGTGCCTCGTGCGCGGCAACCGCGACCTCAGCCTGCGCACGCAGGAACTCCGCGGTGGCGTCCTTGATCGCAGCGTAGGCGACGCCGGCGTACCGGTGGGCGGCCTGCAGCTGGGCGTCGCGCCGGAACGCGTGCGGGCTGCGGGTTAGGTTCATCCAGCTCGGCAGACCCAGCGCGTCCATCAGCGCGACCGCCTCAGCGATCCGCACCGCGCGCTTGCCCTGCTCGATTTTCCACACCGTGGCCTGGGTGAACCCGAACCCGCGCTCGACCATGCGTTGCGCAAGGTCTTCCTGGCTCAGTCCGAGCTGCTCGCGGTACTCGCGCACGTTGGTGGCGAAGTTCTGCTCCACCTCGGCCAAGCCGAGCCCGTCCGATTCGTCACTCACCGCGCCACTCCAAACTAGAGTTGATACTCACTCCCGAACGTGCGCTACTCTAACGCGGAGTCGGACGGAACACCAATAGGGAGTGGCGATGTCGGAGCAGCTGAACCTCGCGACGTTCACCGGGGCGCACCCCAACACCGGGCAGCTGGTGGAGCAGCTGCACGCCTGGGGGTTCCGACAGCTGCGCGTGGAGGGCGTGCACCTGGTGTTCCGCGGCCCGCACGGCGGCACCCTGCGGGTGCTGCGCTCGATGCTGGGACGGGCCGACGCCGCGGTCACGGCGAAAGCCGCCCGCCTGGCCGAGGTCGAGGAGCCCACGTTCTGGGCCGGCCCGGAAGCCCACGCCCGCAACCTGGCCCAGCCCACCGATCCCGGCACCGACTCCACCGAATCCATCACGCGGGCGTCGGTCGACGACTCCGCCGCCGCCGCGCGTGAGGGTCGCGAGAGGCCGACCCACGACCAGATCATCGCGGTCGTCCTGGCCGTGCACGTCGCGATGGATCAACCACTCGGGTTCAGCCAGGTCGTGGCGCTGGCCGACGTGTCGTTGACCCGCAGCCAGGTCAGCGGCGCCAGTAGCCAACTCTGCCGCGACGGCCAACTCGTCCGC
>JAJFJX010000042.1 GCA_021773655.1 Panacagrimonas sp. | reverse complement strand
GGTGAGCACGCCGCCCTCGCCGTAGCCCACGTAGCCGGGGGGCGCGCCCTTGAGCGAGGACACGGTGTGTGCCTCCTGATACTCGCTCATGTTGATGACGATCATGTTCTGCTCGCCGCCGTAGAGCGCCTCGGCCAGCGCGATGGCGGTTTCGGTCTTGCCCACGCCCGAGGTGCCGGCGAGCATGAACACGCCGATGGGTTTCTGCGGATTGTCCAGCCCGGCACGCGAGGTCTGGATGCGCTTGGAGATCATCTCCATGGCGTGATCCTGGCCGATCACGCGCTTGGCCAGCAGCTTGGGCAGCTTGAGGATGGTGTCGATCTCGTTGCGCGCCATGCGCCCGACCGGAATGCCGGTCCAGTCTCCGACCACGCTGGCCACGGCCTGGTAGTCCACGGTCGGCAGCATCAGCGGGCTTTCACCCTGTAGTTCGGCGAGTTTGGCTTGCACCTCCATGAGTTCGGCCAGCGCGGCGGCGCGTTCTTCGTCGGTCAGCGCGGTGACCTGCGGCGGCGCCGGTGCGGTACTTTCGGCGGCGGCTTCGAGCTTGCTGCCGGTGCCTTCCACCGGATGGCCGCCGGCCCGCAGTTTGGCGCGCAGATCCAGCAACTGCGTGACCAGCGCCTTTTCTTCTTCCCAGCGCTGTTCCAGGCCGGTCAGTTTCTCCCGGGCCGTTTCGAGCTGTGCGCTGGCTTCGGTTTCGCGCTCGGCCACTTCGATGCCGATGGTCTTCTCGCGGCCGATGATTTCCAGCTCGGTATTGAGCGCGTCGATGTGCTTGCGGGTGTCGTCCACTTCCGGCGGCGTGGCGTGCAGGCTGACCGCCACGCGCGCGCAGGCGGTATCGATCAGGCTCACCGACTTGTCGGGCAACTGGCGCGCGGGGATGTAGCGGCTGGAGAGTTTGACTGCGGCTTCCAGCGCCTCGTCCAGGATCTGCACCTTGTGGTGCTTTTCCATGGTGCTGGCGACGCCACGCATCATCAGGATGGCTTTTTTCTCGTCCGGCTCGTCGACGGTGACGCTCTGGAAGCGCCGGGTCAGCGCCGGGTCCTTCTCGATGTGCTTCTTGTACTCGGCAAACGTGGTGGCGCCCACGGTGCGCAGGGTGCCGCGTGCCAGCGCCGGCTTGAGCAGGTTGGCGGCGTCGCCGGTGCCGGCCTGGCCACCGGCACCGACCAGAGTGTGGGTCTCGTCCACGAACAGGATGATCGGCTGCGCGCTGGCCTGCACCTCGTCGATCACTGAACGCAGGCGCTGCTCGAACTCGCCTTTCATGCTGGCGCCGGCCTGCAGCAGGCCGATGTCCAGGGCCAGCAGCTTGACGTCCTTGAGCGAGGGCGGCACGTCGCCGCGCGCGATGCGCTGGGCGAAGCCTTCCACCACCGCCGTCTTGCCGACGCCGGCCTCGCCGATCAGGATGGGGTTGTTCTGGCGCCGTCGCATGAGGATGTCCACCACCTGGCGGATCTCGTCGTCGCGGCCGACGATGGGGTCCATCTTGCCGCTGCGCGCCTGCTCGGTCAGATCGGTGCAGAACTTCTTCAGCGCTTCCTGCTTGCCCATCTGTGCAGGCGCCATCGCGCCGCTGGCCTCACCCGGTGCGCCGGCGCCGCCCAGCGTGGAGCCGTCGGAGGCAGACAATCCGTCTTCGGGCGAGCCGCCTACGATCTTGTCGAGATTCTCGGCCAGATCCTCGGACTTGATCCGGTCGAATTGTCTGGAGATTCCACTCAGCGCGCTGCGCAGCATGGGGCGCTTGGTCATTGCCAGCAGCAGGTGGCCGGAGCGGATCGCGCCTTCACCGAATCCCAGGGTGGCGAACAGCCAGGCCTCCTTGACCACGGTGTCGATGGAATCCGAGATGTTGGAGATCGACGTGGCGCCCCGCGGCAGACGGTCCAGCGCCGTGGTCAGGTCCTTGGCGACGACCGAACTGTCCAGGCCGTAATGCTTGATGATGCGGTGCCAGTCGCTGTCCGGGCTTTGCAGCACCTGCGCGACCCAGTGGTCCAGCTCCACCACCGGATTGCCGCGCAGCTTGCAGAAAACCGTTGCGCCTTCGATGGCCTTGTAGGCGAAGCTGTTGAGCTTGCCGAACACTGCGGGTCTGCTGATCTCTCCCATTTCAACGGCTCCTGTGAATTTTGTCGGTGGATGGTGCTTCAGGTGGCTTGGAGTCCTGACGTCCCGATGTTTTCGGGCGACAGGACCAGATCTTCTGCATCGTGTGTGCGCGGGAGGCTGCCGATCCAGGAAGACCAGCCCAGCTGAGCCTTGCCGCCCAGTTGCGCGCCCGGGACTTCGCGGCGGTCAACGATGATCTGCAGGTCCCAGTCGAGCTCGAAACCCAGGTAGTGGCGCATCAGCGCAACCAGCCGTTGAAGCCGACGTCCACCGGGCAGCAGGGACTGCAACTGGCTCTGGCTGAGCGGTCCGAACTGGACCCGGATGCGGTGCTGTCGGTCCCAGACGCGACCGCCGAGCACGGTTCCGACGCCGAGCGCGCAACCGGCGGTTCCCGAGCCGATGCGGGTCAGGTCCGAAGGTGGCAGTCGCAGCCAATGTCCCACGAATTCCAGGATTCGCACGGGGAGTTCGAAGTAGCCGGTGAGCAGGGACCGCAGCCCTTCTGCAGAACGCGCCTGGCGGGACAGGAATCCAGCGAAGTACAGGCGCACGTGGTCGCCCGCCGCGTCGCGCTGGCGCAGTTCGGGCATGCCCATGCCGACGGTGCTGCCGACGTAGCTGCTGAATCGGTCGGAAGCCGGCCGGTCGAGGCTGACCGTCGGCTGGGCCTGCGCCCAGGCTCGGTAGAACAGGGTGAGCAATCTGTGGTGCAGCAGATCCGCGAACCGGACGAAACTGCCGTCGCGGTGGTGCAGGATGCGCTGGCGGGCAAACTCGGTCAGGTGCAGTGGCAGGGGGCCGTTGGGCCCGAACAGGCCGAAGAACTGCTGGATCAGTCGCGGCGGCGCGCCCTGCTTGCCCGGCCTGAGCGCCGAGAACACGGCGGGCGCAAAGGTCATCGAAGGGTCCTGGCCGAAGCGGATCGGTTCGTCCTGCGGACGGCGTGCCTGACCGATGCGCGGATACTGGGGATAGGCGTTCTCCAGATCACGCAGGGTGCGGTAGAAGTCGTGCCGCCAGGGCGCCGACTCGATCTGCTGGAGGAGCTTCAGAGGATCTCGCGCGTGCCGCATCGCGGGGCCCACCTCTTGATTTCGCCGCGGGCGGCAGTGCGCAGGACGAACTCGATGAACGAGTTGAGAGAAACATAGCGCGACAGGAACTGCTCCATCACCGTGCCGAACAGGAAGGGGCTGGCCCCTTCGAAACCCAGATCGTTGACCTCAAGCTCGATCCGCAACCCGCGTCCGAACGCGATCGGTCCCGGCATCGGCAGCCTGCGGGTCACCGGGTGGACCTTGATCGAGCGCACCGCCTCGACCTGCTTTTCCAGCGCCGCGTCCTGCCCGGCGTAGAGCGCGAGCAACTCGCGCAAGGCCGCCGCGCCGCGCTGCGGATCCTTGTCCACCAGGCTCAGATAATTCAGCGAAAGGTGACTGATCAGCGCCCAGGCGTTGTCCTTTTCCTTCATCACCGAACGCGGCCGCGTCGGACCGCGGATGCAGCGGATGCTGGGTGCGGGCAGGGTGCGGTCGGGGGTGAAGTCGGTCTTGCCCAGGCCCAGCGGCATGTGCAGCGGCAGGTCGCGATTGGTGCACAGCGCGGTGACCGCCAGTTGTTTGAGGCTGTCGGAGAACGGCGCCTCGGCGGCGTCGACCAGATTCAGAAACACCTCGCTGCCGATGTAGGTCGACCGAAAACCCTTGATTTTCTGCCCGGCCGACAGCAGGCGTGGCTCGCGCTGCATGCTGAAATATGCCTGGTGCTCGTCGGCGACGTCGGGATAGGCCTCGTAGAACGCACGAAACTGGCGTTCGTTCTGGTTGCCCTCGGCGAAGCCGACCACTTTTTCGACGGAGTGGATCTCGAAGTCCATCGGCCGGGTGCGGTCCACCACGACATGAAAGCTGTGATCGGTCGAAGTCACCGGGATGCGGTCGGTGCGTCTGGAGAACACGTTGATCGCCGGCGTGCAGAACAAGCTGACGTGGGTTTCGTCGACCAGCCCCTCGAGTCCGGCATCGGCGCGTGAAAACGGGATCACCAGATCGATCTCGCTGTCCTGACAGTTTCGCAGGATGCGTGACAGGCCGCAGAGCTCCGCGTACAGGAATCGCTGCGGGAAATAGAAGAACTCCTGCAGCAGCCGGTAGCCGCTGAAACCGCGGATGGTGCGCGGCAGCAGTGCGTCCTGGTCCTGGTAGCCGCGGTGCTGGATGTGCGCCGCCGGCAGGAACTGCTTCCACGAGGCGGGACGTTGCACGGGCACTCCGACGACGCCCAGGCCGGCACCATGAATGAGTTCGAACAGCCGGTTGGCGGTCTCTTCGGCGCCGGAAAGATAAAGCGGCAGTCGATCAATTTCCAGCTTGGACATCGGCATGCCGTCGCGCGTCGACAGGCGTACCCGCAGGCCGCCTTTGACTGTCGCCGACACCGGCAGGGATTGCAGCGGCAGGTCTGGCGCGTAGCTGAAATACTGGACCTCACTCACCCGCAACGGCCATAGGGCCATGTCGTGCGCGGTCCGGAACTGGCAGGCGGTGGTGTCGCCCTTGCCCAGCAGGCCGCGAAGCATGGTGCCGCCGGGCACCTTGAAGCCCTTGTCGAGCGCCGGATCGTTGAGGTCCGGATCGAAACGCGCCATCACCATCGACGGCACCGGCGACAGCAACTGCGGATAGATGATCTCCAGCAGCTTTTGCGTGAAACGCGGGAACTCGCTGTCCAGCCGAAGCTGGACCCGCGCGGTGAGAAACGCCGCGCCTTCGAGCAGGCGTTCGACATAGGGGTCGGATACCTCGACGCCATCGATCCCGAGTCGCGCCGCGATCTTGGGGAACTGGCGCGCGAATTCGGCGCCCATTTCGCGCAGGTGGGTCAGTTCGGAGTTGTAATGACGCAGCAGCCTTGGATCCATGGCGGGGCTTGGCTAGGACTCGTCACGAACCTCGACCTGACCACTTTCGAGGTCCAGCGAGGTTCGCAGAAGCATTTCGATGGGGACCGGCACCGACCACAGGCTGCCGCGGATCTCGACCTGGATCTGGTTGTGATGGTCCAGCGAATGATCCGACAGCAGTGCCTTGATCTGCAGCGTCTGCGGAACCAGCCGAGGTTCGAAGCGCAGCACGGTTTCGCGGATGGAATCCTCCAGGGTCCGTGCGTCGAAGCTCGATGCGGTATTCCCGGCCATCGGCGGCAGGCCGTAGGCCAGGACCGAGTTCCTGACGTGCGGGTAGTCCCGGGTGTCGATCTCGGATTCGGTGAAGCTGCTGGAGTTGAACAGCCAGCTCAGGTCCCTCAGGACTGCCTCGCGCAGGCGGCGCACGGTGATCATCCGCGCTTCACGGGTCTCGACCGTCTTTTCGGGCTCGTCGTCGATCAGCCGGTCGAGCAGGGCAGGTTGCAGTCGGTCTTGGGGTGACAGGCTGGGCATGGGGCGCCGGACCGGGCTCAGTCGCCCGCAGGCGGATCGTCGTGATGGGCTGCTTCGCCACCGGGATCATTGATCAGGATCTCCCGGCACTGCATCAGCGGATACTCGCCGCTGTCGGTGGCCAGCAGGCGCTGGCCCAGGCCGTGGAACGTGTCATTGCCCTGATCGAGCCAGTCGGTCTTGCGGCCGAGCTGGATCAGGCCATCGCCCGAAGTGCTGGATCCCGGATAGCGGGCCGGCAACAGGGCCGGGACTTCGCCGCCATTGGTGAACTGGAGCACGCCCGGCAACCAGACGAAGTCGCGCAGGTCTTCGGGGGGTTCGGTTGCCAGACGCAGCAACCGGTTGAACGGTACCCAGTAGTAGCGGCCGTTGATGATGGCCTCGATGACCGGACCCATGCGTGAATCGGCGTCGGCGATCCACTCGAAGGCCTGTCCGTCCACGGTGCCGCCGCTGGTGGGAGCCTGCTCGAAAGCCTGTTCTCGCAGCCTGGCCGAGGCCTCGGCTTCGTTCCTGCCCGAGCGCAGCAGGGATTCGATCAGCAGCGCCAGCCAGGGCTCGGGTTCACCGAACAGCATGGGCGCGCGCTTCCCGGCAAAGACCTCTGCACGCAGCGCTTCGCAGGCAATGGCGTCGCGATACATCTCGCGCATGCCCAGGGCCCCGGGATCCATCTCGGCGCAGACGTCGAGCTGATTGAGCGCGCGTTGCCACTGGCCCGCGACGCTGAGTATCTGGAACAGAAAGATGCGCAGCCGGGCATCGCCCGGCTGCGCGCGCACTGCATCCTGCAGTGCGGCGAGGGCCGCGTCGACGCGGCCCTCGCGCAAGTGCTGCTCGGCTGCCTGCTGGCTCATGTGGAAAGTCTCCTTTCGGCAGCTTGAGTGGTGAGATCAGACCTTGACGTTTTCGGCGATGTTCCAACCCATCGTCGGGGTGGCGCCCACTGCGCCGGTCTTGGTCTGTTCCTTGTAGTCCAGCTTGAACTTGGCGAAGTTGATCGACAGGTTCTCGGTCAGACGATCTTCACCGCCCGAACCGCCGGTCGACACGCTGGTGATCATCACGTCCTCCATGGTGATGATCAGATACTCCAGCGGCTTTTCGCCCGCCTTGCGGCAGGTCAGCACGGCCTTGGTGAAGTGCTTGCCGTTGGCGCAGGCCAGCATCAGGTCTGGACTGGACTTGTCGATGTACTTGGTGCAGGAGATATCCTGGAAATTGGCCTTGCCGGCGCCAGCGCCGCCGCCCAGGTGGGCAGTGCCGCTGTTGCTGGCGCCGAAGCTCCAGGCGAGAACGTCGATGGTGTCCTTGTGCGTGGCGTCCTTGGACTCGCCCTTGACGCCGTCAAGGTTCAGAAACATGTCTACAGCCATGATGCACCTCCGTTGTGAATAGCAGGAAAATCAGAAGAATCAGAAAAGTGTCAGAAGCAGGGGAACTCGATACGACGGGTTGACAGCACGGCCCGGCGACCCGGGCCGTTCCGATCAGCCGCCCTTGGCAGACGGCAACTTCGAGACGAGCCGGAGGGACACGGTGAGCCCTTCGAGCTGGTAGTGGGGACGCAGGAAGAACTTGGAGGAGTAGTAGCCGGGATTGCCTTCGATCTCCTCGACCACCACCTCGGCGGCTGCCAGCGGCTTCTTGGCCTTGGTTTCCTCGCCGACGTTTTCCGGGTTGCTCACCACGAACTGCGAGATCCAGTTGTTCAGCCAGTGCTCGACATCGCCGCGTTCCTTGAACGAGCCGATCTTGTCGCGAACGATGCACTTGAGGTAGTGCGCGAATCGGCAGGTGGCGAACAGGTAGGGCAGGCGCGCCGCCAGGTTGGCGTTGGCCGTGGCATCGGGGTCGTCATATTCGGCCGGCTTCTGCAGCGACTGCGCGCCGATGAAGGCGGCGAAGTCGGAGTTCTTGCGATGGATCAGCGGCATGAATCCGCTCTTGGCCAGCTCGGCCTCGCGGCGGTCGGAGATGGCGATCTCGGTCGGGCATTTCATGTCCACGCCGCCGTCGTCGGTCGGGAAACTGTGCGCCGGCAGGCCCTCGACCGCGCCGCCCGACTCGATGCCTCGGATGCGTGAGCACCAGCCGTACATCTTGAACGACTTGTTGATGTTCACGGCCATCGCGTAGGCCGAGTTCTGCCAGGTGTAGCGGTTGTGATCCGCGGCGCCGGTGTCTTCCTCGAAATTGAACTCCTCCACCGGATTGGACCGTGCGCCGTAGGGCAGTCGGGCCAGGGTGCGCGGCATGGTCAGGCCGAGGTAGCGCGCATCGTCGCTGTCGCGCAGCGAGCGCCAGGCCGCATATTCGGGCGTGGAGAAGATCTTGGTCAGGTCGCGCGGATTGGCCAGCTCCTGCCAGGATTCCATCTGCATCACGGTCGGCGAGGCCGCGGAGATGAAGGGTGCGTGCGCCGCGGCGCAGATCTTCGACATTTCGCCCAGAAGCTCGCAGTCCGGCGCGCTCTGGTCGAAGTAGTAGTCCCCGACCAGACAGCCGAAGGGCTCGCCGCCGAACTGGCCGTACTCGGCCTCGTAGACCTTCTTGAAGATCGGGCTCTGATCCCAGTTGGTGCCCTTGTAGCGCTTGAGCGTCTTGCCGAGTTCGGCCTTGGACACGTTCATCACGCGAATCTTGAGCAGCTCGTCGGTTTCGGTGTTGTTGACCAGGTGATGCAGGCCGCGCCAGGCGCCCTCCAGCTTCTGCATGTCGGCGTGATGCAGGACATGATTCATCTGCTCGGACATCTTCTGGTCGATCCCGGCGATCATCGCCTCGATCGACTTGACGACGTCATCACCGATGATCTGGGTGTTGGCCAGCGCCTGCTGGGCCAGCGTCTGGACCGCGACCTCGACCGCGCTCTTGGCGTCGTCGGTCTTGGGGTTGAATTCCTTGTTGAGCAGCGCAGCAAAATCGCCGCCTTCGAACTCCACGCCCTGCAGGGGCGAGGAAGACTGTTGAGCTTCGGCCATGCGTATTCCCCGTAATCAGGTGATGGAAGGTGTCAGGACTGGGCGGGCGGTTCTTCACCGCCACTGCCCTCGGCCGGCTTGGCGGTCGCCGCCAGCGATTGCAGCAGCGCCGGGTCCTTGAGGACCTTGGCCACGAGTTCCTCGGCGTTGGTCTTGCCATCCATGTAGGTCACCAGGTTCTGCAGTTGCTGACGTGCCTTGAGCAGTTGTTTGAGCCCGTCCACCCGTTCGGCGATCCGCGCCGGCGAAAAGTCGTCCATGTTCTCGAACGTCAGGTCGACCGAAAGGTTGCCTTCTCCGGTCAGGGTGTTGGGGACCTGGTAGGCGACCCGCGGCTTCATCGATTTCATGCGGCTGTCGAAGTTGTCGACGTCGATCTCCATGAACTTGCGATCTGCTACCGGTGCCAGCGGCTCGGACGGCTTGCCGGAGAGGTCGGACAGCACGCCCATCACGAAAGGCAGTTCGACCTTTTTCTGGGCGCCGTAGAGTTCGACGTCGTACTCGATCTGCACGCGCGGGGCGCGGTTTCTTGCGATGAATTTCTGACTGCTCTGTGCCATGGGTATCTCCTGGATGGCTGGAATTGGCGACGGTGAATCGAGGGTACTGCTGCGATGTTTCAGACAGGCCGCCAGTCACCTGTCCGGGTTCACTCATCTGGCTGTCGCTGCAACTCCGTGCTTCGATGTGCAGCGATGGTATCGGCCCCTCCGGGGACGCGGTAGGCGCACCAGTTCACAGTTGGAAAGGTTGTGCGTGTCCGATGTGATCTGCCTCTCGGAACAGGGCGAAGTAAACGCCTTTTTTTCAGCGCCGGGAAGGTGCGCTGCCCACTATTCTTCCGTCTGGTCGGAAGCCTGAGGGCCGAACACCACCTGGACCTGCGGCAGGCCGTCAGGCGCCATCTCCGTGACCAGTTCGAGGAAGTTCATCTGCATCATTCGTTTTGCCCGACGCACCATCAGTGCGGCAGGATTGGTGGGCTCGGTCCGCTCCAGGTAGTCGCTGACCTTGTCCAGCAGCAGCATCACGTCGGCGCGCGAGCGGATGGTCCCGCTGCTTGCATTGATCGCCGGCCCTCCGCCCCCACCACCGGCTTCACCGGTCGCCGAATCC
>JAJFJX010000410.1 GCA_021773655.1 Panacagrimonas sp. | reverse complement strand
GGCAGAGCGAAAGAGAGCTGATGAAGAGAGAGCTAAAGGCGAGCAGCAGCTTGCTCAGCAAGAACAGGCTCAAGCTAACGTCTCAGCTACCGAACAGGGAAACAAAGAAAGATCCACTAGCGTTCAGAGACAAAGAGCAAGGCGAAGAGGCCGAGCTGGAAGAGCTGGAACTATTCTTACCTCTCCTCTTGGAGTAATCGACCAGGCTCAAGGCTCTGGTAAAACATTGTTGGGAGTCTAGCCCTTGCCTTCAGGTGACAATAAAAACACAGGCCTCAGCAAACGCAGAAGACTCGAGACTATTAGAGCAGAGCTTTGTAGAGAACGAGCCAGTTTCATTCCTCATTGGAGAGATCTTTCTGATAATATTTTGCCGAGGCGTTCAAGATTCTTTGTTTCAGACGCCAACAAGGGCGACAAAAGAAATCAGAAGATCATTGATTCCACAGGCTCTATTGCCGCTAGAACGCTAAGAGCTGGAATGATGGGTGGGGTGACCTCACCTTCTAGACCTTGGTTTAGTCTTGGGGCTCCTGATCCAGAGCTAGCAGAGTTCGAACCTGTTAAGCAGTGGCTTCATTTCGTTACCAAACGAATGGCCAACATCTTTTTAAAATCAAATCTCTATCAGGTTCTCCCTATTGTTTATGGGGATATTGGAACGTTTTCCGTTTCAGCCATGGAAGTCATGGAAGATAAGGAAAGTGTTGTCAGGTTTGGAGCTTATCCGGTCGGCAGCTATGCCATTAGTACCAACGAAAAGGGTCAGGTTCGCGTATTCATGCGTGAGCTTCAAATGACGGTGAGGCAGATTATTGAGGAGTTTGGCCGGAGAGAGGACGGATCTATAGACTTTGATCGTTTCTCTTCTTATATCAAAAACCTTTACGATCAGGATCTTCATGAGGCTTGGGTTGAGGTGGTTCACTTCATCCTTCCAAATGAGGAGCACGACGAAAGCAAGATCGATCCGAAGTATAAGAAATACGCTTCTGTATATTACGAGAGAGGCGCTGTTTCTGGTAGTACGCAGGTATTTTCCACAAGCGTCGATAACGATAAGTTCTTGAGAGAGTCAGGATTTGACTTCTTTCCTGTCATGGCTCCTCGCTGGGAAGTCTCAGGAGAGGATATTTACGGAACTTCTTGTCCTGGAATGGTTGCCTTAGGGGACATAAAACAGCTTCAGCTTCAAGAAAAGAGAAGCGCTCAGGCGATTGAGAAGATGATTAATCCTCCAATGGTTGGGCCTTCAGCTCTTAAGACCTCTAGCCCGACAATCCTTCCTGGCGGAATTACCTACTCAGACACCGCCTCAGGACAGCAAGGCTTTAGGCCAGCTCATGAAGTTAACTTTAGAATCGGAGAGCTTGAGCAAAAGCAGCAGCAAATTAGGCAGAGAATTCAAAGAGCCTACTATGAGGATCTCTTTCAGGCCCTCATTACGAGTGATCGAAGACAGATTACAGCAAGAGAAGTAGAAGAGATCAGCGACGAGAAGCTTCTAGCGATTGGTCCGGTCCTTGAGCAGATCAACCAAGATCTACTCGATCCTCTCATCGATAATACATTTAATATTATGCTGAAGCAGGGTCTTATCCCTGAGCCTCCTCAGGAGATTCAAGGGCAAGATCTTCGGGTGGAATACGTGAGTATCATGGCCCAAGCGCAGAAACTCATTGGCCTTTCCTCTCTTGAGAGGTTCACTCAGTACGTGGCAAATGTAGCGCAAGCAGATCCTCAGGTACTTGATAAGGTTAATACTGACCAGCTTGTGGATGAATATTCAGAGAGAGTTTCTTTACCTCCTGGCATTGTGAAAACAGATGATGAGGTGGAAGAGGTTAGGGCTGCTAGAGCCAAGGCTCAACAACAAGCACAGCAAATGGAAGCCATTCAGCAAGCATCTGGAGCGGCGAAGGATTTAAGTCAAGCGAACACAAGTGGAGATAACGCCCTCACGGGAGTGATTGATGCCGTAAGGCAAGGGCAATAGGAGAATAGATTATGGCATTTTCAGGAACATTTACAGCAACAGGACAGGTGTCAAGCATGACAAGCGTTCGTCCTGGGGATCAAATTGATTACACACTAACGGTTGCCGTGGCGGAAGGGTTCATCGGGACTGTTCATCTTCAGAAAGAAGGTAAGGGTGGTCAGTCGTTTGAGAACGTTGCGACTCACACAGGAACGGTTGGAACCCCTCTTGTACTATCTGCGGTGTCTTCTTCTTATAAGAATGAGGGAACTACAGCAGAGTCTTTGAGGCTTGTTTGCGATCTATACGACACAGACAACTCTTCTGATGACATTTTGTATGTGATTAGTGAGACCGATCAGGTTGTTTTAGATGCTAGGCTAGAGCAGGGCGAGATCAAGACACCAGACGGCAACGTTCTCTTGAGATGCAAGGAAAGCGGAATTGAGCTTCCATCAGGAGGAACAGGGACAAGCACGAATGATGATGCAGCGGCTGGTCAAATTGGAGAGTTCGTTGAGGCGACTTTTGCCATTGATGATGTGGCGGCTGCAACTGGAGTCTTTGGAGATATGACCTCCATCAGCTTAACGGCTGGGGACTGGGAAGTAACAGGCGGTGTTCATGCGGTTTTAAACAGTGCGACAGTAACAGGATTCTTTGGGGCGATTTCTGTGAACTCAGGAAGCACCACAACGGATCATGTGTCTGGAGAGAATCAATTCTCTGCACTTGCTCCAACGGCTAGCATCTCAACCACTACAGCGATTATCCCTCACAGATTAAGTCTTGCGGCAACAACAACAGTTTATTTGAAATCTAGATTTAACTACTCAGCCGGTACGCCGAGACACCTTGGTTATATCAAGGCAAGGAGAGTAAGGTAGCAGCCATGGCTAAAGCATTTGTAGGAAATGTCGCTGACGCAAAACAGGTCAAAGAAGCGAAGAAGAAAGAGAGATTCACC
>JAJFJX010000409.1 GCA_021773655.1 Panacagrimonas sp. | reverse complement strand
CTGGGCCTGGGCCTGATCCTGGGCCTGCACCAGGCCGATACCACAGCCCAGCGCCAGCAGCCATGCCACCGGCCACGACCTCACTGGCGCAGCTCCGGCATCGGCTCGCCCTGCGGCACGAACCTGAGCGCCACGCCGTTGTTGCAGTAGCGCCGGCCGGTCGGCTCGGGGCCGTCGCCGAACAGATGCCCCTGGTGACCGCCACAGCGCGAACAGTGATATTCGGTGCGTACCAGGAACAGCTTCCGGTCCTGCCGGGTGCGCACGCTGCCTTCGATGGGCCGCCAGAAACTGGGCCAGCCGGTGCCGGACTCGTATTTGGTCTCGGACTCGAACAAGGGCTGGTTGCAGGCGGCGCAGACGAAGGTGCCGGCCCGCTTCTCGGCATTGAGCGGGCTGCTGCCGGGCATCTCGGTATCTTCCTCGAACAGCACGCGATAGGCCTCCGGCTCCAGCAGCCGTTGCCATTCGGCCGGTGATTTCTGCAGCTTCAGGCCATCGGTTCCGGCGGCAGCGATCCGGCCACCGATGATGAGGGTCCCGGCCGTGCCCAGCAGGCCGGTGAGAACAATGCGACGTTCGGGTTTCATGGTGTGACTGCGCTCCGATCCAGGACAGGCCGTGATTACGGCAGGGTGCGGACTATGGACGCGCCTTGATCGCTTCGAGTTCTTCCCAGCGAGCATAGGCCGCAACCAGAGTCTGCTCCAGCTCTGACAGCCGCGACTGGATTCGGATCGCCTGATCACGGTTTTGGTCATAGACGGCGGACGAACTGATCGATTCCGCCAGCTCGGCCTGCTCGGCTTCCAGCTTTTCGATTCTTGCCGGCAGCTCGTCCAGCTCGCGGCGTGCCCTGGACGACAGGCCGACCCCGGCGGCGCCCGCGGTCTGCGCGGGTGCAGTCGTCGATGCCGGCATTGCCAGCGTTGCCGGGCTACGGACGGGCGCGGTGACCCGTGGTGGCGGACGCTGGCGCAGCCAGTCGTCGTAGCCGCCGATATATTCGCTGATGCGCCCCTGGCCCTCGAACACCAGGCTGCGTGTCACCACCGCGTTGAGAAAGGCACGGTCATGCGACACCAGCAGCACGGTGCCGGCGTATTCGAGCAGCAGCTCTTCCAGCAGCTCCAGGGTTTCCAGGTCCAGATCGTTGGTGGGCTCATCGAGCACCAGCAGGTTGGATGGCCGCGAAAAAAGTCGTGCCAGCAACAGGCGGTTGCGTTCGCCGCCCGACAGCGAGCGGACCGGGCTGCGCGCTCGGTCCGGCGTGAACAGGAAATCCTGCAGATAGCCCATGACGTGCTTGCGAGCGCCGCCGACCTCGACGTAGTCCTTGCCCTCGCCGACCGCCTCGAACACCGGCTGATTCTCGTCGAGTCCCCCGCGCAGCTGGTCGAAGTAGGCGATCTGCAGATTGCTGCCCAGGCGCAGGTCGCCGCCCTCGGGGGCGAGCTGCCCCAGCAGCAGGCGGATCAGGGTGGTCTTGCCCACGCCGTTGCGCCCGATCAGGCCCACCCGGTCTGCGCGAAGGATGGTGGTGGAGAACTTCTGCACCAGTGGCTGGCCACCGATCGAGTAACTCAATCCGCGCGCCTCGCACACCAGCTTGCCGGAGCGCTCCGCCTCCACGATCTCCATGCTGGCCTTGCCCGGTGCGTTGCGCCGCGCGCCGAACTGGTCACGCATTTCCATCAGACGCTGGACCCGCCCCATGTTGCGCGTGCGCCGTGCCTCGATGCCCTGGCGGATCCAGGCCTCCTCCTGTGCCAGGCGCTTGTCGAACAGTGATCGCGCCTGCGATTCGGCGTGCGCCCGTTCCGCCTTGCGGCGCAGGAAATTGTCGTAGTCGCCGGGCCAGTCGGTAAGGCTGCCGCGGTCCAGCTCCACGATGCGCGTGGCCAGGTTGCGCAGGAAGGCGCGGTCGTGGGTGACGAACATCACCGCACCTGAAAAGCCCTTGAGAAAGCCCTCCAGCCAGGCGATGGAATCGATGTCCAGATGGTTGGTTGGCTCGTCGAGCAGCAGCAGGTCGGGATCGAGCACCAGAGAGCGTGCCAGCAGCACGCGGCGCTTCATGCCGCCCGAGAGGGTCTCGAAGCGTGCATCGACCTCGGCTTCCACCCGCGAGGCCATCTCCCGCACGCGAGCGTCCAGCGCCCAGCCGCCGAGGCTTTCGATGCGCGACTGCAGACGCGCGAGTTCGTCGAGACGATCCGGCGCGGTGTCGATCAGATGCTGGTAGCGCGCCAGCACCTCGCCCACCTCGCCCAGCCCGGCGGCCACCACCTCGAACACGGTGCCCGCCATGCCCCTGGGAACGTCCTGCACCAGTCTCGCAAGGCGCAGGCCCTGGGCGCGCACGATCTCGCCCTGGTCCGGAGCGATCTCGCCCTCGATCAGACGCATCAGCGTGGTCTTGCCCATGCCGTTGCGGCCCAGCACTGCCACGCGCTCACCACGCGCCACGGTCAAGGCCACGTCTTCGAGCAGCACGGTAGAGCCGAGCCTCAGTCCGAGGCTGCGCAGGGTCAGCAGCATGAGGTCAGGGCGCCAGCGAGGTGTCGATTTCGAACCGGCCCATCAGGGTCTTGTGCACCGGGCACTTGTTGGCGATGCCCAGCAGGTACTGGCGCTGCGCGGCGTCCAGCGCCCCGACCAGCTCGACCTGCCGGAACAGGCGGCAGACGCCGTCGGCTTCCTCGCGACGGACCTGCACGATCACGTCGTCCAGCGGCATCTGCTTGCGCCTCGCCACCATCGTGACCGTCAGCGCCGTGCAGGCGCCGAGTGCCGCGTCGAGCAGCTCGTGTGGATCGGGGCCGGCATCATCGCCGCCCAGGGCCGGTTCGACGTCGGCCGACCACTGATGCCCGCGTACCTCCACCGTCTGCCTGAGCTTGCCTTCAACTGCCTTGTGAACCTTGACCATGTGAACCTGCGTCTGAGTAACGGGGGGCGATTGTCTCAGGCCAGGCCAGGTTGCGTACAAAGCTGCTGCAGGCGTTGCGGCGTGCCGATGTCCGACCACCGCCCGTCGAAGCGCTGCCCGGCAAGCTGACCGCAGGCTGCCGCCTGACGCAGCAGCGGTGCCAGCGGGAACCTGCCGTCCTCGCAGTTGCAGAACAGGGCCGGACGCAGCAGCGAGATGCCGCTGAACGTCAGGCGCTGCGGGCCGTCGTTGAGCACCCGATCATGCTGCAGGGCGAAGTCGCCTCCGGGCCGGTGCTCCGGGTTGGCGACCAGCACCAGGTGGCCGAGGTCGCGTGCCGCCAGACCGCGCCGGATCAATGCGCCAGGATCGAACTCGCTGTAGACGTCGGCATTGACCAGCAGGAACGGCGCCGCGCCCAGCAGCGGCAACGCGCGGAATACTCCGCCACCGGTCTCCAGCGGCGGGTCGCCCTCTTCGGAGTACTCGATGCGCACGCCCAGCGCATCGCCATGCCCCAGCGCATCGCGGATCTGTGCCCCGCGGTAACCCAGATTGATCACCAGCTCGGACACGCCGGCGGCGCGCAGTCGCAGGATCGCGTGTTCGATCAGGCGGTGCGCGCCGACCTGCAGCAGCGGCTTGGGCACTGCGTCGGTCAGCGGACGCATGCGCTCGCCGCGGCCGGCGGCCAGGATCATCGCCTTCATGCCTGCAGGCCGAGCGTGTCGAACAGCTCCCGCAGCGGCTGCATCTGTGGGTGGCGCGCACACGCCGCGCGCACGTAGCCGATGAAGCGCGGCGCATCGGCCAGGTACTGCGGCTTGCCGTCGCGATGGTGGATGCGGGCAAAGATGCCCAGCACCTTGAGGTGTCGCTGCAACCCCATCCAGTCCAGTGCCCGGTCGAAATCCGGCGGCAGGCCGATGCCGGCGTGGCGCGCGGCGTCTGCGTACCGCGCCAGCCAGGTGTCGATGCGGTGCTGCGGCCACGACAGGAACGCGTCCTTGAACAGGCACGCCACGTCGTAGGTGACCGGGCCGCAAACAGCGTCCTGGAAATCCAGCAGGCCGGGGTTGGGCAGTGAGCACATCAGGTTGCGCGGCATGAAATCGCGGTGCACGAACACCTGCGGCTGCGCCAGCGCAGACTCGATCAGTTGCGCGCAGACCTGCCGCCACTTCGCGGCCTGGTGGTCGGTCCAGCGAAGTTGCAGATGGCGCTGCACGAACCAGTCCGGGAACAGGTCCAGTTCGCGCTGCAGCAGCGCGGTGTCGTAAGCCGGCAGGTCCGACACCGCAACGGTGCCCTGCATCCGCACCAGCGCATCGATGGCATCGGCGAACAGCGCATCGGCGTTGCCATCGTCCAGCACCTGCAGGTAGGTCTGCCGACCCAGATCGCTCAGCAGCAGGAATCCCTGCGCCGAATCCTGCTCCAGCACCCGCGGCACGTTCAGCCCGGCATCGGCCAGACGCGCGGCGATGCGCACGAACGGCTCGCAGTTCTCCTGCTCCGGGGGGGCGTCCATGATGATCCAGCTTCGCTCACCGCGCGGATCGCGCAGGCGGAAGTAGCGACGGAAACTGGCGTCGGCCGAGGCCGGTGCGAAATCGGCATCGTCTGTCAGGCCCAGCAGTCGCGTCGCCCAGCCACGGGCGGCGCAGGCACGCGGATCACCGGGATCGGTTTCGGATTGCATCGATGGGCGGCAGCGAGGGGGTTCGGATCAGCGTAGCGATTGCGTCGCCAGCGAGCAAAACCGGATACTCGTGGTCGATACGCGCGCCCAGACGCACCCGACCCACGTGCCTGCCGGACCCTTCAGACCCTGCCTGCGAGCCTTGCTGCTGCTCGCGCTGCCCGTTCCGGCCGCGCTCGCACAGCCGGCCGACAGCCCGCAGCCGGTCGAGGCCCAGGGCTGCCCGCAACTGCCCTTCGCCCAGGAGATTCCGGAGGTGGTGCTGGATCCGCGCGTGTTCCTGGAGGCCGACGAGGTCACCCTGCAGCAGGGTGGCGTGTCCGAACTGCTCGGCGGCGTGCGCCTGCGCCAGGGGGATCGCGTGTTCAGCGCCGAGGAACTGAGCTTCGATGAGGCCCGGCGCGTGGTGAGCGTCAAGAGCCAGTCCCTGTTCCGCAATCCCGAGGTGGTGGTGCGCAGCCAGGAATCACGCTTCGACCTCAACAAGGGTCAGGGCCTGTTCCTGGATACCGAATTCTCCCTGCCTTCGCGCGCCGCCCGCGGAGAAGCGCGCGAGCTGGCCGTCCAGACCAGCGGACAGATCGACCTCAAGGACGCCAGCTACACCACCTGCGCCCCGGAATCGCGCGCATGGCTGATGGAAGCTGGCGACATCCATCTGGACCATGGCGAGGGTCTGGGCACCGCGCGCCACGCGCGCCTGCGTTTCATGGGCGTGCCGATTCTCTATGTGCCCTACTTCCAGTTCCCGATCGATGATCGCCGGCGCAGCGGACTGCTGTACCCCACGCTGGGCCAGTCCAGCAGCTCGGGCGTGGAATTCCAGTGGCCGGTGTACCTGAACCTTGCGCCCAATTACGACGCCACCGTCACACCCCGCTACCTGTCCGACCGCGGCCTGCAGTCCGTGGTCGAGGCCCGCTACCTGTTCTCCGAAGGTCGCGGCAGCGCCCGCCATGAATACCTGGATGATCGCAAGTTCGGCGAGGACCGCAGCCTGTTCCGCTTCAACCACGAGGGGCTGATCAACCGGCGGCTGAGCATCGAGACCGTGTACGCGGAGACCTCAGACCGGACCTATTTCGAGGACCTCGGCGGCAGTCTGGTCAGCGCTTCGATCACCCATCTGGAACAGGCCGCACTGCTCACCTACCAGGCGCCGGCGGCCTACACCATCAGCGCGATGGTGCAGAACTTCCAGCCCATCGCTTCGAACCTCAACGCCATCGACGACCCCTACAAGCGCCTGCCGCAGGTCCGCCTGCGCAGCCTCACGCCAGGGGCATGGATGAACACCCGCGCCGGCCTGGAATCGGAGTTCGTCAACTTCGCGCGCAATGATTCGGTGGAGGGCGCGCGCCTGCTGCTGGCCCCGTACCTGCGCTTCGATCACACCGAGGCCGCGTGGTACCTGCGCGGCCAGGCCGACCTTCAGCACACCCGTTACGAACTCAACGGCCTGTCGGACGGCAGCCAATCGCAGCCCAGCCGTACGCTGCCGGTGGTCAGTGCCGAGGTCGCCCTGCGCTTTGAGCGCTTCACCCGCAGCGGGCGGCTGCAGACCCTGACACCGCGCGGCTTTGCGCTCTACGTTCCGTACGAAGACCAGGAGCGGCTGCCGCTGTTCGATACCGGCGAGCCGGATTTCGACTTCGTGCAGTTGTTCGCACGTAACCGCTTTTCCGGCGAAGACCGCCTGTCCGACGCCCGCCACGTCGCCGGTGCCGCCACCCTGCGCGAGCTCGACCCCAAAACCGGGCTCGTGCTGTGGAGCGCATCGATCGGCCAGTTGTTCCGCTTCGAGTCTCCACGGGTTTCCTTGCCCGGTCTGATTCCACCAGAACGCGGCGCCACCGAGTTCATCGGCCATTTCGACTACGCGCTGACCCGCAACTGGAGCGCGGTACTGGCCGGCCAGTGGTCACCCGAGGAACGTCACTTCCAGCGTTCGCACCTGGGCATGCGCTATCGCGAGGCAGGCGGGCGCAGCATGGTCGAGCTGGGTTATCGCTACCGTCGCGAGGCGCTCGAACAGCTCGACGTGGCCTTTCTCACTCCCCTCGGCGGTGGCTGGCGAGCGGCCCTTCGATCCCGCTTTTCGCTGCGCGACCATGCCTCTCGCGAGACCTACACGGGCATCGAATACGGCACCTGCTGCTGGGCCCTGCGCGTGTCCTACCGACAGTTCATCGCCGACACCACCGGTCGCCTGGACGACGGCGTCTACGTGCAACTGGTGCTCAAGGGCCTGGCCAACCTGGGGGCTGGCGGTGACGATCTGCTGCCGGAGCAGGAGATCGAAGGCGACCTGCCGGACTAGAGCCCGGAGCAGCGGGCACGGGCCTGAACCGAGTTCCTGCAACGCGGTCCCAGCCGGGCTGCATGTTAATCTTCCACCCTTGATGTGACCCTGGATCGTCCACCGATGCGTTTGCGTTCTACGTTCTGGCCCACCCTCGCCCTGCTGCTGGTCAGCGTCCTGCTGGTGCCCCACCCCGCCCGAGCCGAGGTGCTCGACCGCATCGTGGCGGTGGTCAACGACGGCATCATGCTGCAGTCCGACCTGGAGCGGGAGATGGAATACACCGCCAACCAGCTGAGCGCGCGCGGCATCGAGGTGCCGGACATGGCGACCCTGCGCAGCCAGGTGCTGGAAAAGCAGATCCTGACCCGCATCCAGACCCAGCGCGCGGCCAAGGCCGGAATCCGTGTCGATGATCGTGAACTCAACGAGGTGCTGACGACCATCGCCCGTCAGAACAACATGAGCCTGACCGAGTTCGCCGACACCATCCGCGCCGACGGCGGCGACTACCTCGCCATCCGCGAACAGATTCGCGACGAGGTGATCATCACCCGCCTGCGCCAGCGCGAAGTCGACAGCCGTGTGCTGGTCACCGACCAGGACATCGACCTGTTCCTGGCCGGTCAGCCGGAGCAGGACGACACCGAATATCACCTGACTCACATTCTGGTTGCGGTGCCGGACAGCGCCAGCCCGGAGGTACGCGACGAAGCGCGCAAGGAAGCCCGGGCGTTGCGACAGCGGCTGCAGGACGGCGCCGACTTCGCCGGCCTGGCGGTGGCGCATTCGGACGGTCAGCAGGCCCTGCAGGGCGGCGACCTGGACTGGCGCAACGCCGATTCCCTGCCGCTGGTGTTCCTGCAGGCGGCACGCACGATGGAGCCTGGCGACGTCAGCGAACTGCTGGAAACCTCTGGCGGCTATCACCTGATCAAGCTGGTCGACACGCGCAGCACGGGCGAGCGCAAGACCGTCGATGAGACCCGTGCCCGCCACATCCTGATCCAGGCCAACACGCTGCGCACCGAAGATCAGGCGCAGGCGCAGATCCGAGACCTTCACCAGCGCCTGCAGGACGGCGCCGACTTCGCCGAACTGGCCGAGGAGTTCTCCGATGACCCCGGCTCGCGCAACAACGGCGGCGATCTGGGCTGGCAGTCGCCGGGGATGTTCGTGCCGGAATTCCAGGACGTGCTCGACGCGCTGGACGTCAAGGAAATGTCCTCTCCGTTCCGCAGCCAGTTCGGCTGGCACATCGCTCAGGTCCAGGACCGTCGCACCCGCGACATCACCGACGAATCCAGGCGCGCCAACGCACGTGGCACCATCCACAAGCGCAAGGCGGCCGAGGAATACGACACCTGGTTGCGGCGCCTGCGCGCCGAGGCCTACGTCGAGTTTCGCGCCCCCGACGGCACCGTGATCGGCACCGACGTGGCCGACGCCACCTCGTCCTGAGCCGGGCTTGCAGCCACCGCGCATCCTGATCACCCCGGGCGAGCCGGCCGGCATCGGCCCCGACCTGGTGCTGCGCCTGGCCCAGGAGGCCTGGCCGGCCGAGCTCATCGCGGTCTGCGACCCACAGCTGCTGCGTGAGCGGGCGCTCGCCCTGGGACTGCCGATCGCGCTCGAAGAAATCGGCCTGGACGCCGACCCGGAACTCCATGAGCCGGGGTTCCTGAGCGTGCTGCCCGTGTCCATGGCGGTGCCCTCGGTGCCGGGCCGCCTCGACCCGGCCAACGCCGCCTATGTGCTCGAAACCCTGCGCACCGCGGTGGGCGCCTGCCTGGACAAGCGCGCACAGGCGCTGGTCACCGGCCCGGTGCAGAAGAGTCTGATCAACGATGCCGGCCACCCCTTCAGCGGCCATACCGAATTCATCGCCGACCTCACCCACGCTCCCACGCCGGTGATGATGCTGGTCGCCGATACCCTGCGCGTGGCGCTGGTCACCACCCACCTGCCGTTGCGCGACGTGCCGGCGGCGATCACCAAACACAGCGTCGAACGCACCCTGCGCGTGCTATGGGCCGACCTGCGCAGCCGCTTCGACATCCAGTCGCCGCGCATCCTGGTCTGCGGCCTGAACCCGCACGCCGGTGAAGGCGGCCATCTGGGACGCGAGGAGATCGACGCCATCCTGCCGGCGATCGAGGAACTGCGCGTCGCCGGCCTGGACATCATCGGCCCGCTGCCGGCCGACACGCTGTTCACCCCGGCGCGACTGGCCGGTGCCGACGCGGTGCTGGCCATGTTTCACGACCAGGGCCTGCCGGTGCTCAAGCACGCCAGCTTCGGCGAGGCGGTCAACCTCACCCTGGGGCTGCCCATCATCCGCACCTCGGTCGACCACGGCACCGCCCTGGATCTGGCCGGAAGCGGCCACGCCGACGCCGGCAGCCTGCACGCAGCACTGCTGATGGCCATCGACATGGCGCGGAAACTCGCCGCTTGAGCGGTCCGGCGAAGAAGCGCTTCGGCCAGCACTTCCTGCACGACGGCCAGGTCATCGCACGCATCATGCGCGCGCTCGACCCGAGGCCGGGGGAGCACATCGTCGAGATCGGCCCCGGTCGCGGCGCACTGACCGCACCGCTGCTCGCACGCTGCGGCGCACTCGACGTGGTGGAGATCGATCGCGACGTCGTCGCCCCGCTGCGCGCGGCCTGTGGCGATGCCGCCGGACTGCGCATCCACCAGGCCGACGCGCTGAAATTCGACTTTGCCGCGCTGGCACCCGCCGGGAGCCGTCTGCGCCTGGTCGGCAACCTGCCCTACAACATCTCCACGCCGCTGCTGTTCCATCTTCTGGACCAGGCGCACGCCGTGCAGGACATGATTTTCATGCTGCAAAAGGAAGTCGTCGACCGCATGGCGGCCGGCCCCGGCGAACCGGACTACGGCCGGCTGTCGGTGGCTCTGGCCGCCCGCGCCGAAGTGAACTGGCTGTTTCACGTCGGCCCCGGCGCGTTCAACCCGCCGCCGCAGGTGGATTCTGCGGTGGTGCGCCTGGTGCCGCGCGCGCCGGACTTCGAAATCCTCGATCACCGCACCTTTGATCGCGTGCTGCTCGCGGCCTTCGGCCAGCGTCGCAAGCAACTCGGCAACAGCCTGCGCGGCATGGTCGGGGCCGACCAGTTTGCCGCTGCCGGCATCGATCCATCCCTGCGTGCAGAGCGGCTGTCTGCCGCCGACTTCGCGCGGCTCGCCAACCTGATCCCGGCACGCGATCGCTGAGCCGCACACGCCGGAGCGCAGAAGGCGCTGCCCGGAGCGGCGGTCACGGCTGATCGGACAGCCCGGCAAGTGGATTCTCGGCCCTGCTCTCGAGCGCAGAGAGGCGCACTACGCCGGAGAGCAACGATGAAAAGGCCTCGCAGGAATCATGCGGCGGCGTTCAAGGCAAAGACGGCGATGGCGGTCTTGAAGGGCCGGCGGCCTCAGATCTGAAGTGCAACACCATCGAGTGCCTGTTGCTTGCCGCTCCTTGCATCGTTTGCGTTCAACCGCTTTCTACCGGCCGATGGACATCGACCCGACTGCCCGGCAAAGACGCCGACGCCGGCCCAGGCTCCGGTTCAGTTCCCGATTGCGTTTCCGATTGCGCTTCTGTTGTGGATATTGCGGCATCGAACGCCAGAGTCCATCCCGCGGCTCACAACAGCTTGATCAAAACCGCCGAGTTTCGCTGCCAGTTGTAGAGCTGCCGGCGCTGCATCGGCAGGTCATCCGGGCGCGCCGGTTTGAAGCCATGCTCCACGAACCAGTGCGGCGTGTGGGTGGTCAGGGTGAAAAGCCGGTCGATCCCGAGCTTGCGCGCTGTTTCCTCGGCCCGCGCCAGCAGCGCCGCGGCACGTCCGGAGCGGCGGTAGTCGGGGTGCACGGCCACGCAGGAGAATTCGGCCATGCCGTTGTCCTCGAACGGAAACAGCGCGCAGCAGGCGACGACCAGCCCGTCGCGCACCATGACGTCGAACTTGGCGATCTCCAGCTCCAGTTGCTCGCGCGAGCGCGGCACCAGCACGCCGGCGTCCTCCAGCGGCTGGATCAGCGCCAGGATGCCGCCCACGTCCTCGATGCTGGCCTCGCGCACCGCCTCGTAGTGGGCATCGGCGTAGAGCATCAGTCCGAGGCCGTCGCGGGTATAGAGCTCGCGCAGCAGCGCGCCTTCGGCTGCCGCGCCGATCAGGTGCACGCGCTTGACCCCGCCGCGGCCGGCTTCCAGCGCCGCGGTGAGATAGCGTCGGTCCAGTTCATCGATGTCGTTGGCCGCCGCCAGCAGGCGCTCGCCCTCGGCCAGCGACAACTGCCCGGCGTCGCCGGTGTCAGCGGCCAGCTTCCAGGTCTCCGGATCGGAGTTGGAGACCAGCACCAGCTTGTCGGCGCCCAGCGCCACGGCCATGGCGGTGGCGACGTCGGCCGAACGCAGGTTGAAGATCTCGCCGGTCGGCGAATAGCCCACCGGAGACACCAGCGCGATGCGGTCCTGTTCGAGCACACCACGAAGGGTGTCGACGTCGATCCGTCGCACCTCGCCGGTGTGCTGGAAGTCCACACCGTTGCGGATGCCCACCGGCCGCGCGGTCACCCAGTTGCCGCTGGCCACCTTCAGCCGTGCACCGCCCATCGGCGTGCTCGCCAGCGAGGTGGACAGGCGCGCCTCCAGGTCCATGCGCAAGCTGCCGACCGCCGCCTTGACGCACTCCAGCGCCGGCAGGTCGGTGACGCGGAACTCGCCCGAGAAGCGCGGTTCCAGTCCACGAAACGCGAGCTGGCGATCGATCTGTGGCCGTGAGCCATGGACCAGCACCAGCTTGACGCCCAGGCTGTGCAACAGGGCCAGGTCGTAGACGAAGGCGTCGAAGTCCGGCCGGTCCGCCACCTCGCCGCCGAAGGCCACCACGAACACCCGGCCGTTGTGGGCGTGGACATAGGGTGCGCTGGCACGCAGGGCGGCGACAAAATCGGCAGGGTTCATGCGGCATTATCGAGGCGCCGGGCCGCAACATGAAAGTACACAGTCGCGCAGTCGCGCAGTCGCGCAGTCACGCCGGTCAGCGGCGGGCGCGATGCACGGACCGCGGGTGCCCCACATCACCCACATCACCCGGAGCACTTCGGCCTGCGCGTTCATCCGCCCGGACGTGTGGACAGGCAGATCGCATCGGCATCGTGATGGCTCGCCTGACGCAGCGAGGGCTGATCGCGCCGGCGGGCGTGCAACTGATCGTCACCGAAGACGGGCGCCGCCAGGACCCGGGCCGTCGGCGTCCTGGCCTTTGCTCGGGTCGGAAACCCCTGGACGCTGCCGACCATTGGCATCGCCGTCGACTGGAGGCTTGGGGTGGAGTCGCTGCCGATGTTCATGCGCTGAGGGAGCATCCGGCCGCTTGTTGCGCGCGTCTGCACGCGTCCACTGGGAGCAGGCAGCCCCGGACCCGGGCCGCGGGCGGGTATCACGATGATCCACCCGGGGTCGCCGGGATCGCCCGCGGACACCGTGCGAAAATAGGTCGCGCCACCCCCCAGCTCAGACCCCGCCATGCCGGTACCGAACACGCCGCTTCCAGATCGCTTCTCCGAACTGCTGGACGAAGCCGCCAAACAGGCGCTGTTCTTCCAGCAGCCGCAGCCGTTTCTCGACTGGCTGCAAGCCGAGCTGGTCGAACGCGGCGCCGAATTCGTTGAAATCGCGGAACCGGAGGTGATGCGCGCGCTGGCCCTGCACCTGGGCATGGCGCTGTGGAATCACCTGCCGCTGCCGCGCAACCGTTTCCGGCCCGAACCGCTGCCAAAACCCGAACGCAACCAGCGCTGCCCCTGCGGCGCTGAACGAAAATACAAGCAATGCTGCGGACGCCTGCCCCAGACCATCCAGATGGACGCGGACACGGCATGGCATCTGGCCCTGCCGCATCTGCCGCGCCCTGCCTTGCGCCAGGCCATCGCCGCGCAGCAGGTGCCGGTCATGATCATCGGCCGACTGGCTGAGGAGGCGCTCGAACGCGACCAGGGACGCGAAGCGGTGCACCTGCTGGAGTCCTTGTTCAAGGGCGAATTGTCCGTGCTGGACCACCGCCATGCCGAAGTGCTCAATCTGCTGTGCGACGCATTCGATGCCGTCGAGCGCACGCCGCGACGCAAGCGCCTGCTGCTGGAGCGCCTGTGTGCGGCGCCTGACAAGACGTTGCGCGCCAACGCCTGGCAGCGGCTGGCCAGTCATCACATGGATCAGGGCCATGATGACCAGGCCTGGCACTGCTTCGAGCAGGCACAGCGCGCCGACCCCGGGGATCCCGACCTGGCGATGCTCGAACTGCTGCTGCTGTGTGCCCGCGACGAACAGGAGCAGGCGCGCGCCCGTGCGCGCTTCTGGCTGCAGCAGTATCAGCGCCGCGGGATCGATGATCCCGATCGTCTGGAGTTTCTGCGCGCCGCCCAGCACGATCCGAAAGGTGCATTGGCAGTATTGGGACGCGGCCATCGAGACCCCGCCCTGCTGCAACTGGAGGACCTGCTGTCCGGCTGCACCTTGCCCGAAAGCAGCGCCTACCAGGTGGTTGCGATGGCCGCAGCCGACGTTGAAGTAGACGACCCGGTGGAGTCCTTGCGCCGCTCGCTACATGGCATGGGCATCGCAGAGAGCGAGATCCAAGGGCACCTGCCGGCGATGCAGGCGCAGATCCGGGCACTGATCGATGCGCCGGCCGAACCGCCGCCGGATCGTTCAGCAGCGCCGCGCAACGAACACGTCCTGCAGGCCGACGCCGCAATGTGCGCCCTGGAAACCCGCTGGCGAGCCTGTTATCCCGGCCACAAGCCCCACGCCACATTGCCGCTGCCGGCAGATGACGGTGGCGCCTGGGCGCCGGCGCATTCGGAACGATGGCTACGGCTCTTGCTCGACCACCCCGAAGCGCTCAACAGCTTCGATGTCCTCGACGATCTGCTGATCGCACTGGACCTGCATGCGCAAACCGAGCAGCCCGGCGTGTTCGAGGCCCTCGCCCGTCCGCTGCTCGAACATGCGGCGGCGCTGCTGCGGCAGACCCTGGGCGACGCGCCTGAGCTGCGCCTGCCGTGGAGCCTCAGCGACAACCGCCCCGCCCTGCGCCTGCTGTCGCGGCGTATCCAGGCCCTGCTGGGGGACGGCGATCCCGACGCCGCGATGCGACAGACCCAGGCCCTGCTGCGACTCAACCCGGACGACAACCACGGGTACCGTTGTCTGCTCGCCAACCATTATCTGCTGCAGGGTCAGGACCAGGCCTTGATCGAACTGCGGCAACGCTATGCCGACGACGATGTCCACCCCGAACTCGTCTACGGCCATGCCCTGGCGCTGGTTCGGCTGGGCCATCGGACATCGGCCGATGTGGCCCTGGCGCGCGCGCGCGAGGCGCTGCCGGAAGTCGCCCGAGCCTTGCTGGCAGCCAACTACAGAACGCCGAAACCCGATCCCCTCGGCATCGCCGTCGGCAGGCGGGAGCAGGCGGCGATGTATCGCCAGTACGCACTGGAGGCGTGGCAAGCCACACCGGGGGCGCTCGACCGGCTGCGCGCGGTGGCACCCGACAAGGCGCGTCGCAGCCGCCGATGACGCTATCGGCCCGAGCGTCTTGCACCTGATCTTGCGCCCGTCTTGCGCCGGTCTTGCACCTGCCGCGCCACCGATGCG
Organism: Panacagrimonas sp.; assembly: GCA_021773655.1. Taxonomy (GTDB): domain Bacteria; phylum Pseudomonadota; class Gammaproteobacteria; order Nevskiales; family Nevskiaceae; genus Panacagrimonas. The sequence continues at coordinate 1,310 of JAJFJX010000409.1, read as the reverse complement.
GCGTCCCAGGCAGGCGGGTCCATCGTCGACTCCTGCGCCAGGCCCCTGGCTCCGCCCTGCCACGTGATGCGGGCGGACGGCCCGGGCCTGTTCGTGCACGCCCCCGTCCATCGGACCCGGTTACGGCTGCACCCGTCCCGACGCACCGATACCGGCCCGCTGGCCCCGACGTTGCGCAAGGGCTCGCGCCAGAAGCGCGTCTACAGACACCTCCCTGACCGGCCGTGCGGCGCGCCAGCCACAGGCAAGGAGCACGACCGCAGCCTCGCACGGCGAGCATCCGGACCGGCGCATCGAGCGGGACTTGACTCGCTTGGATTTTCGGGCGCCTGCGCGCCGCTGATCTGGTTACCCAAGGGCTCGACACCCGGCCCACGGGCCCGCTTCGCTCACTCTTACCGGCGAATGCCGACGAATACCGACGAATACCGTCGAACCTGTAGCACCGTAGCGACTACAGCCTTCCAGGCCGCAAACCGGAGCAGGCCCGGTAGCCGTTATCCTGCGCAACCGCTTTCTCCACGCCCTGCCCGCATGCCGGACTCCGGCACCTCGTTCGACGCCCGCGGACTCTTCGTCCTGGCGCTGGCTGCCTTTCTCAGCATGGCGTCGATGCGCCTGTGCGATCCGCTGCTGCCGATCCTGGCGCAGGGCTTCGCCGTCAGCACCGGCGAAGCGGCACGCACGATATCGGCCTTTGCCGTGGCCTACGGCCTGCTCCAGCTTGTCTATGGTCCGCTGGCCGACCGCTTCGGCAAGTTTCGCGTGATCAGCTTCGCGGTCACCGCCTGCGCCGCGGCCAATGTGCTGGCCGCCTGGTCGGACAATCTGACGGCGCTGGTCTGGGCACGCACGCTGTCGGGGGCCGCGGCGGCCGGCATCATCCCGATGTCACTTGCCTGGGTGGGAGACGCGGTGGACTACCAGGGCCGCCAGGTGGTGCTCGCCCACATCATGACCGCGACCCTGCTCGGGACCGCGTTCGGGCAGTGGATGTCGGGGCTGCTGGCCGAGTCCGTCGGCTGGCGCTGGGCATTCTGGCTGGTGGCGATCCTGTTCCTGGCATTGGCGGCGTGGATGCTGCCGATGTGCGCCACGCGCGGCCGGGACCAGGCCGGCCAGGATGCAGCGCCCGGCTTCCTGCGCGGGAACGCTGCCGTGTTGGCGACGCCCTGGGCGCGACGCATCCTCGGCCTGACCGTGGTCCAGGGAGCATTTGCATTCAGCGCAGTGGCTTTCATTCCGGCCTACCTCAACGCGCGCTTCGGCCTGTCGCTGAACTGGGCCGCGGCCATCGTCGCGCTGTTCTC
>JAJFJX010000408.1 GCA_021773655.1 Panacagrimonas sp. | reverse complement strand
ACCCTGGAGATCGGCGCCCGCATCGTCTGCAGCCAGGCCGGACTGCCGTTCCACGCCATGTACCGGACCTATGACAACCGCGTCATGGACGTGTTGATGTACGGCTGGCGCTGGCGCCGTTCGGGTCGGCCCGCCCTGCCGCGCGACGACCTGCGCCGGCTGGTGCGGGCGCTGCGCGACGGCCACGCGATCTGGTATGCGCCCGACCAGACGCTGGGAGTGCCGCAGTCGCTGTTCGCGCCCTTCTTCGGCGTTCCCACCTGGAGCGTCAGCGCCACTTCGCGTCTGGCGCAGATGGGGCGCGCCCGGGTGCTGCCGTACATGCCCCGGCGTACCGAGCGCGGCTGGTGCGTGCGTTTCCTGCCCATGATCGAGAACTTTCCCGGCGGTGATGAACTGGCCGACACCACCCGGGTCAACCAGTTGCTGGAACAGGGCATCCGCCTGGCGACGCCGGAGTATTTCTGGATCCACCGTCGCTTCAAACGGCGACCGCCCGGCATGGCCAGAGTGTACTGAACCGGGACGTTCGCCTACTTCGGGTTCGGACGTGCTGATAAACTCGCCCGTCAATCTCCGGGCACCCAACTTCAAGAGGCTTGCGCGTGAAACAAACGATTTGCTGCCTGACCGCCGCAGCGATGCTGCTGATATGCACACACGGTGCGCTCGCCGCCACCGCGGTCGAGGAAGCCCAGACCCTGATCGAACAGGGCCAGCTCGACCGCGCCTTGCAGCGCCTGGACGCACAGCTCAACGCGGCACCGCAGGATGCAGAGGCGCGGTTCCTGCGCGGCTTGGTGCTGACCCGTCTTAATCGTGCCGAAGAGGCGATCAAGGCCTTCGCCGACATCACCCGCGACTACCCTCAACTGCCCGAGCCCTACAACAATCTGGCGGTGCTCTACGCCCAGCAGGGCGACTACGAAAAGGCACGCGACGCACTCGAAGCCGCGCTGGCCACGCACCCGAGCTACGCCACCGCCCACGAGAATCTGGGCGACATCTATGCCGCGCTGGCCGGCGCCGCCTACAACCGCGCGCTGATGCTCGACCAGGGCAACCAGACCGTGCGCAACAAGCTGGCCTTCCTCAACCGCATCAGCGGCGACACCGTGGCGCCTGCGGCCACGACCACCGCCGCCACCGCTGCACCCGCAACGGCATCGGGCGGCAGCGCGCCCGCACCTGCGCCGCCGCCGGCTGGCGCCGCCCCGGCCCCTGCCGCCGATGCCGTCGACCAGGCCACCACCGTAGAGGTGCGCCAGGCGCTGCTGGACTGGGCACAGGCCTGGTCGCGCCAGGACGTCGAAGCCTACTTGGCCGCCTACGCCCCGGATTTCCGCCCCGAAGGCGGGGTCGCGCGCAGCACCTGGGAGGCGCAGCGGCGTGACCGCATCGAGCGTCCGGCACGCATCCAGGTCAATGTGGTCGGCCCACAGTTCGTGGGACTGGCCGACGGGCGCGTGCGCATCACCTTCCGCCAGGAATACGAGTCCGACAGCTTCTCCGACCAGGTCACCAAGGTGATCGAAATGCGTGACGCGCAGGGCTGGAAGATCCTGCGCGAGTACACCCGCTGAACCCGCCTGCCGGGGCCTGTGCTGCAACCGGGATGACGGGCGGGCGTCTGGTGCGAATGGCCGCTGCGGCGGCCTTGCTGCTGACGGCCTGCGGCGTGGCACTGGCCGGGCCGATCGCGCCGCTGCGCCCTCTGGTGGTCGCGCCCTCGCCGGAGTCCGAGCTGGTCTCGGCCATGGAGCTGGCCGCCGCCGGCCGCACCCGCGAGGGGGCTCGCGCGCTGGAAGACCTGATCCGGCGGCAGCCCAATTTCCGCCTCGCGCAGCTGCTCTACGCCGACCTGCTGGCGGCACGCTCCGGTGTGCGCGGCATCATGGCCGACGCCGAGGATCCGCGGGTGCTGGAACTGTTCGACGAGGCCCGCCTGCGTCTGGATCAGGCGCGCTTCAATCCCGAGCCGGGGTCGGTGCCCGACACCGTGCTGCAGTTGTCGGCCGAGTATCCCTACCTGGTGCTGGTAGACCTGCCGCGCTCGCGCCTGCACCTGATGAAGAATGTCGACGGCTACCTGCAGCCGGTCGGCAGCCGCTATGCATCGATCGGTCGCGCCGGCTACGGCAAGCAGGTCGAGGGCGACCTGCGCACGCCGGTGGGCATCTACCACGTCACCGGCTGGATGAACGACCAGGCGCTGCCAGAACTCTACGGTGCCGGCGCGCTGCCGTTGAACTATCCCAACCTGTGGGACCGGCTGGAGACCCGCACCGGCTACGGCATCTGGCTGCATGGCGTGCCGCGCCAGACCTACGTGCGTGCGCCGCGTTCCAGCGAAGGTTGCGTGACCATGGCCAACGACGATCTCGAATGGTTGCGGCCTTTCGTGGAAAAGAGTCGTGCACCGGTGGTGCTGGCCGAAGAGCTGGAATGGATTCCGCAGGCCAAGGCGCGCGAGGAACGGGTGGAATTCCTGCAGCGCATCGAGGACTGGCGGCGTGCCTGGGCGGCGATGGACAACGACACCTACCTGGATTTCTACGGCGAGGACTTCGTCACCGCCGGACAGGACAAAACCCGCTTCGCGCAGCACAAGCGTCGGGTCAACGCCGAGAAGCGCTTCATCGACGTCGAGGTGTCCGACATCAGCCTGTTCCGCTATCCCGGTGAGCGCATGATCCTGGCCGAATTCACCCTGGACTATCGCAGCGACAACTTCGACTTCTCCGCCAAGAAGGAACAGTACTGGCGCCAGGATCCGCAGGGGCAATGGCGCATCTTCCGTGAAGAAAACCGCTGACCCCGCGCAGTGCCTGGCGCAGGGCCTGCAGGCGCTGCAACTGTCGAGCACCCTGCAGGCGCCGCTGCTGGCCTACCTGGCCGAACTGCAGCGCTGGAACGCTGCCTACAACCTCACCGCGGTGCGCGAACCGGTGCCGATGGTGATCCGCCACCTGCTCGATTCGCTGGCGATCCTGCCGCACCTGGACGCAGGCCTGCTGGCGCCAGACGGCCGGCTGCTCGACGTCGGCAGCGGTGCCGGGCTGCCCGGCATTCCGCTGGCACTGGCGCGCCCGGGCTGGCGGGTCACGGTGCTGGACAGCAACGGCAAGAAGGCACGCTTCCTGCGCCACGCGCAGCGCACCCTGGGGCTGGCCAACCTGGAGGTGATCGAGGCCCGTGTCGAGGACCATCGGCCCGGGCCGGCCTACGACGCGGTCATCAGCCGTGCCTATGGCGCGGTCGAAAGCTTCGTGGCCGTCTGCGGGCACCTGCTGGCCGATCACGGCCTTTGGCTGGCGATGCGCGGCCGACTGGACGACAATCCCGGCGCAGCGCTGCCGGCTGATCGGGTCGTGCGCGCCGCCATCCCGCTGACCGTGCCCGGCCTGGCCGAGGCCCGGCACCTGCTCGTCGTGTCCCGCCTTCCCGCCGGTTCCCCGCACTCTCCATGACTCACGTCATCGCTGTTGCCAACCAGAAGGGCGGCGTGGGCAAGACCACCACCGCGGTCAACCTGGCGGCGTCGCTGGCGGCGATGCGCCGGCGCGTGCTGCTGGTCGATCTCGACGCGCAGGGCAACGCGACCATGGGCGTGGGCGTGGACAAGGCCCGGCTCGGCACCTCCATGCGCGATGTGCTGGTGGCGGCCGCCGACGTGCGCGATGCCGTGCACGAACTGACCGCGCTCAAGTTCTCGCTGCTGCCGGCCAACGCCGACATGACCGAAGCGGAGATCAAGCTGCGCGACCAGGCGGGCGGTGACTTTGCGCTCAAGAACGCGCTGGCCAATGTGGCCGAGCGCTACGACTACGTGATTCTCGACTGTCCGCCGGCGCTGTCCAAACTCACGGTCAACGCGCTGGTGGCGGCCGACGGCGTGCTGATTCCCATGCAGTGCGAGTACTACGCGCTCGAAGGTCTGAGCGCCTTGCACGACACCATCCAGAAGATCCGCCGCGTGATCAATCCGCGCCTGGAGATCGAGGGCCTGTTACGCACCATGTTCGACCCGCGCAACAACCTGTCCAACGACGTTTCGGCCCAGTTGCTGCTGCACTTCCCGGACAAGGTCTACCGCACCGTGATTCCGCGCAACGTGCGTCTGGCCGAGGCGCCCAGCCACGGGCTGCCGGTGATGATCTACGACGCCCAGTCCAGCGGCGCGCGCGCCTACCTGGCGCTGGCCGGCGAAATGCTCAGGCGTCACGACGGCGGGCAGTTGCGACTGGATTGAGTTCATACTCTCGGTTTCGGGCGGTTGGACGCAGGCGATGGGCAGGGGCAGATGAGCACGTCAAGAAAGCGGGGACTCGGGCGCACGCTCGACGTGCTGCTCAGCAGCAACAGCCAGGATGGCGCCACGACACCGGCCGACGTCGCGGATGCCCAGCGCGAACTGCCTGTGGCCAGTCTGCAGGCCGGCGCCCATCAGCCGCGCCGGTACTTCGACCCTCAGGCGCTGGAGGAGCTGGCTGCATCCATCGCCGCCCAGGGCGTGGTGCAGCCGGTGGTGGTGCGCCCTCTGGACGGGGATCGCTACGAGATCGTCGCCGGCGAACGGCGCTGGCGCGCGGCGCAGCAGGCCGGCCTGCACAGCATTCCGGCGGTGGTGCGGGTGCTGGACGACCGCGGCGCGATGGCGGTGGCGCTGGTCGAGAACATCCAGCGTGCCGATCTCAATCCACTGGAGGAAGCAGAGGCCCTGCAGCGCCTGATCGCGCAGTGCAGTTTCACCCACGAACAGGTCGCCGAAGCGGTCGGCAAGTCGCGCGCCGCGGTCAGCAACCTGCTACGCCTGACCGAGCTCCAGCCGGCGCTGCAGCAATGGATCCGCGAGGCGCGCCTGAGCCTGGGTCACGCCAAGGTGTTGCTGGGCGCAGCGCCGGAACGCCGTGCCGCGCTGGCTGCGCAGGTGGTCGAAGGCCAGCTCAGCGTCCGCCAGACCGAGGCCTTGCTCAAGGCGCCGCCAATAACGGATTCGGAATCGGATACCGATGCCGAAACGGGCGGCGCGCGCAGGACCTCGGCGCGCGGCACCTCAGTTTCGCCCCTGCAGACGCGCGCGGCACAGTGCATCGGCCTGCCCGTACGCCTGCAGCAGGGCCCGCAGGGTCAAGGTCGACTCACCATCTCGTTTAGAACTGCGTCAGAATTGGAACAGTTGCTGTCGCGTTTGAGCTGAGAGCGGGGGTTGGCGGCAGATAGGGGTGCGATAGCGGCTGCAGGCGGCAAAATCGCGTTGACCGCAGGGTGGCCGCTTAAGTAGAATGCGCGCCGCTCGAAAGGGCTGCAAGCCGGCTCCACGGCGATCTGCGCGGCGGAGTCGAAAAACAAGCATGGGTGGTCGGGTTCACTTGCGCGGTATCGGTCTGGCCTGGGCGGTTTGCGCCGCGCAGGTGGGTATCGGACTGGTTGCTGCCCTGATCGCGGGGATGCTCGACGGGCCCGTAGCCGCTCTGGCGGCAGCCTACGGCGGGCTGGTTGCGATCATCCCGACCCTGTACTTCGCCTTGCGGGTCTACGCGAGGCGAGGGAGCAACGAACCACGGGACATCGTCGGTTCGTTCTACCGGGGGGAGATTGGAAAGATGGCCCTGACGGCGCTGATGTTCTTCTTCGGCGTGGTCGGGTTCGGGGAGCAATTCCTGGCATTGCTGTGCGCTTACCTGGCCTGCCTGGTGGCCTATCCAGCGGTATGGCTGCTGGCGCGAATTGACTGAGCGGGTAATTGCTGGCCTGGCGCGTGGCGGTCCCGATGGGGCGAACGCAGCGACGGGCGATTTTTGAGTCACGGATCTGGACGACGCAGACATGGCGGCAGAACAAGGACACGGGGAAACCACCACCGGCGAGTACGTCCTGCACCACTTGACCAACCTCAAGCTGGACCTGCAGACCATGAGCATCGATGCTCATGCCAAGGGATTCTGGGTCCTGCACCTGGATTCGGTGATCTTTTCGGTGCTGCTGGGCCTGTTGTTCATCTGGGTCTTCCGCAAGGCTGCTGCCGGCGCCACCTCCGCGGTGCCCTCCGGGCTGCAGAATTTTGCCGAGATGGTGATCGACTTCGTCGATACCCAGGTCCGCGAGATCTTCCCCCACGCCGACCGGCTGGTCGCGCCGCTTGCGCTGACCATCTTCGTGTGGGTGTTTCTGATGAACTTCATGGACCTGATTCCGGTGGACCTGCTGCCGACCAGCGCGGCGGCCGTTGGCATCCCTTACCTGAAAGTCGTGCCCAGCACCGACGTCAACATCACCGCCGGGCTGGCGCTGGGCGTGTTCGTGCTGATCTTCGTCTACAACTTTCGCTACAAGGGCGTCGGCGGCTTCTTCAAGGAAGTGTTCACGCACCCATTCGGCCCCTGGCTGGCGCCGGTCAACCTGATCCTGCGCGTCGTCGAGGAAGTGGCGCGACCGGTATCGCTGGCGCTGCGTCTGTTCGGCAACCTGTTTGCCGGCGAGCTGATCTTCATCCTCATCGCGCTGCTCATGGCGCAGGCGCTCAACGGCGTGCTCGGCGCCGTGCTCGCCGGCATGGGCGTGGCGCTGCACTGGGCCTGGGCGGTGTTCCACATTCTGGTCATCACCCTGCAGGCATTCGTGTTCATGGTGCTCACCGTGGTGTACCTGGGGGCCGCCGCAGAGCAGCACGCAGACCATTGATCGCGGATATGCGCTGATGTCCGGCCGCCGATCCCGTTTCGTTTTTCCCGCTTCATCCCACAACGCTGCACCGTCGTCGTAAATACCTCGCAGGAGACTTAAGTAATGGACGTGATTCTCAGCAACACCGCACTCGCCGTTGGTCTGATTCTGGGCCTGGGTGGCGCCGGAACCGCCATCGGCTTCGGCCTTCTCGGCGGCAAGCTGCTGGAAGGTGTTGCCCGTCAGCCGGAAATGGCCGGCATGCTGACCGGCCGCATGTTCCTGGTCGCCGGTCTGCTCGACGCCGTGACCTTCGTCGGCATCGGCATCGGCATGTACTTCGTGTTCGCCAACCCCTTCGTCGGCCAGCTTGCAGCCGCGGTCGGCGCGGGCGGCTGATCGACGCGATCGGCATCCCATCCGTCCGGAACCGGTAGCACCGGTTCCGCGATCGATCTATCCGGGACGACACGATGGACCTCAATGCAACCCTGATCTTCCAGATGGTGGCGTTCGCGCTGTTCGTCTGGTTCACCATGAAATTCGTGTTTCCGCCCATCACCAAGGCGATGGAGGACCGCAAGGCGAAGATCGCCGACGGCCTCGCCGCCGCGGA
>JAJFJX010000407.1 GCA_021773655.1 Panacagrimonas sp. | reverse complement strand
GATCAGGAACAGCGGCGTCAGGCCAGGTACCCGGATGACGCGGCGCGGCACGTCGCCCGGCGACAGGTGTGCCGAACGCACCGGCAGCATGGCGGCCTCTGCATCGGTTGTAGTGCCCACGCGGGGCAGCGGGATCGGAGTGGATGGCGTGGCGCGATCCGGCTGTGGGTTCAGCGACCGGTAGTACGGCAGCGCGGAAGCGCCGCCACGGTCCTCGACCACGATCAGTGGTGCGGAGGCGGTCTGGGCGGAAGCCGTTGAGGCGGACAGCAGCCCGATGGTGGTGATGAAGACGGTGTGGTTCATGGGACGGTGGCCTGGGTGGTGCCGAGAACGCGGGTCAGGTGGCGATGCACGCTGCGCCGGTAGCGCGCTGCGGGAGCGCCGCCGGCCGGGCGGTGGTAGCGGCCGATGGCGAGCAGCCAGTCCTCGCCCGGCGTGTGCTGTTCGCGCAGGATTTCCGCAGCGATGGTGAGGTTGCGATACGGGTCCAGCAGCTCACAGGGCTGCGCATAGCGCTGCGTGTGGTAGCCGAGATTGACCTGGCCGAGCCCGGCGTCGATACGGATGGCCGCCGTGCGCTTGAGCGCCTGGCGCAGACCGGCGCAGGCCTCGGCGCGGTTGGCGTAGCGGTACGGTTTGCCGGCGACGTTGAGCGTCCACGGCCAGGGCACCAGGCGCCCGCGCAGCTGGGTGCCGCTCTCCTGCAGGGCCACGGCGTACAGCACCGGCGCCGGCACGCCCGCACGCTGCGCCGCCAGTTGGTAGGCCGGCGGCGGGACTTCGCGCGGCGGCGTGGCAAAGGCCGAGGCGCCGGTGGCGAGCAGCGCGGCGCAGGCGCCCCACAGGGCGCGGCGGCGTTGAGTGACTACTGGCGCTGCCATTGCCCGTTCACCTCGCGCACCACGGCCGGCAGTTCACCGGGCAGGCCGAGCGACAGCCAGCGCCCGGCGTCGTGGTTGAGCGTGATGGTGCGGGCGCGCACCCTGGCCGGGTCGATGCCCGCCTGGGTGGCCCACTGCCGGATGCGCGCGTCGTCCTGACGGCTGCCGACCATGTAGAGATCGAAGGCCGTGCCGGCCGCCTGCAATTGCTGCACGCGCTGGGCGCACGGTGCGCAGTCGGCCTTGACGAAGACCGCCAGGCGCCCGGAGCCGGTGTTGCCGGCACCCTGCGCCTTCGCGCCGGGCAGGCTCACGCGCGGCTGGCCGGGAAACAGGCGCTGCCACGCCGCGTCGTAGGCACGCTGGTAGGCCAGCGTCTTGCCGACGCGCCGGGCCTCGGCCTGCACCTGCAGCTCGGCGTAGCGCCTGCGCTCCTCCTCGCTGCGGGCCTCGATGCCCAGCGTCGTGAGCGGATCGAGCTGGGGCGAATAGACCCCGAGCGGCCCCTGCATCAGTTGCCGGTAACGCGCCCACTCCTCGGAGCGAAGCCCCCACTCCCGCGCCTGCCTCTCGTCGAGCGCGGCATCAGCGCCCGGCTGCACCTGGGCGGGCACCAAGCGCGAGTTCGTCACCGGGGCCGGCTGGGCGGATGCGTCGAAAGCGGCGAACAGGACGACGGCAGCGAACAACGGCCGCAGGTTCATGGCGACCCCCTACGGCACCGCAACGCGCTGCGTCTGGCCGTTCACCTGGAACACGCCCGCCTGCGCCTCGATGGACTGCAGTTGCCAGCCGCCCGCGGCGTCGCCCTCGCGCAGCAGCCGGGCGCCCGCGAGCGAGGCCGCGGCGGTGGAGGTGATCGACAGAAAGCGCTCGCCGCCACGCAGTTCCACGCCGAGCACCCGGAACGGCGGCTCCGGCACCTTGGGCTTCGTCACAACCGGAACGCGCGGGCGAGCAGCGGATGCAACCTGCCGGGTCTTCTCCAGGCGGGTTTCGATTCCATTCACGCGCGCCTGCAGCGTCTGCAGGTCGATGGCCAAGGCCCTCGTCTCGTCGGCCTCTTCGAGGCGCGTCATCCTTTCGTCCAACGCCTGCCGCGCGGTGGTGAATTCGGCCTGGCTGATCGGCGCCGGCCGGCGCTTGTCCGCATCGGCCTGGTGTTCGAGATCGGCCACGCGCAGGCCCAGCGCCTTGACCTGCGCATCCTGTGCGCTGCTCTGGGTCTGTTCGGCGAGCCGAGACAGGCCGACGCTGTTGATGAGTGCCACGGCACTGATGAGCAGCAGCCAGAAGGCCGCGGCGACCTTGAGCCAGCGCGTGCGGGAATTGCGCTCGGATGGCGCCTGGGGAAAGGTCATGGCTGCATCTCCTCGGGCCGGTCGGCGTCCGGCGCGGGCGTGGCGGTGCCGGGCGGGTTGGCGGAAAGGAAGGCGGGAGCACCGTGCCGGCTGAAGCAGACCTGGCGGGTCAAGTCATCGACCGACAGCTCCCAGGCGGGGCCGGCAAGGGTCAGCAAGGCATCGCGCAGCATCAGCGGGCCCAGGCGCAGGTGTGCGGCAGGCAGCGGCAGCGCGTAGAGGGTGGCGGCCTCGGCCGCATCGCAGAGCCGATAGCCGGAGCGCAGCAAGACGTGGCGCATGGCATCGCCCACGCAGGCATCGAGCATGGGCGGAATCGAGACCTCCACCGCCTGCTGCAAGAGATCACGCTGCGCAGGTTCCGGTACCAGCTCGACCAGGGTGTAGCGGCCGTAGCGGGCCACCGGAACCAGCCCCTGGTCCACCACCGAAGCTATCTCGTCGGGTGGCGCTTCTAACTGATCAGGGGTGGCCGGTGTCGTCGTGCAACCGGGCAGTAGGCCGCTGAGCACGGCGAAGATGCAGAGGAAACGAGGCAGAGACGGCAGCATGTGGCACCCCACTGTGACGGGATGCCTTCACCTTTGCAGAAACGTGCTGCGCGGGATGCCGAAAATCCGAAACGCGCGGCGCCCCATTTCCCAAGGGAGGGGCACATATCAATCAGCCAGCGTGACTGGCTCGCTGCTGGGCCGGAACTGCGACGATGGATCTATAGAGGCTGGAAAGTGCTGCCGGGGCTGGCAGCTCGGTGGGAGGCAGGGCAACGCTCTTTCTCACATGGACGGAAGACAGGGGTCATCGAATCATCGCCAGGAGGCCAATGGCGACAACGACGCCAATGACGCCTGAAACAGCGACAGCTCCCCATGTTCCCAGCTTCGGCTTGATCCAGTAGTAGCAGCCAAAGGTGACCAGTCCACCGACGAGACCGAACAGCTTGACGATGATCACCGCCACGATGGACGGCCACAGCCAGTCCCACGAGCCGGACTTCTTTTCGGGTGCAGCGACTGGTGTCGTTGCGGGTGCGGGCGTCTGCGGCTGCGACGGCGCGTTCGGGTCTTCGTAAGCCATGGGTTCCTCCCCTGTTGGTTATCACTTTCCTGCCGCGTTCAATGCGCTGATCAGGATCAGCACGGCGAAGACGGCGGCGGTACACACAAGCGCGCGAAACACTCCCCACTTTTTATGGAGCACCACTGCGTTGGCGGATGTATCCCACAGGGTCGTGCCGGTCTTCGTGAGCCGCCGATACGCAAACAGTTGCGTGAACAATGCGAGGCTCTTGTGCAGTCCTCTGAGGTAGAGAAGGGATAGCCGCCTGACGTAAGTCCCTGTAGA